>JADZGC010000010.1 GCA_020854115.1 bacterium
GCGAATATTGTAGCGGGTCTTCTGCTTGAAGCTCGTCAACAGCGCTTCATCGTCCTTGTCAATATCAACGATAATCGTCGCCTTAAACTGCAGATCATGCACACTCTTCTGCCAGCCGGTCGACTTCGGATCAAAGCTTCCTGCAAGCAATTCCGGATCGATCATCAGCATAAAGGCGCGTTTATCATGATCGCGCACGTACGCCGTGAGGTCCTCTGTAAATTTCTCGAAGCGCTGCCTGTCTGGCTTATGTGGCTCATAGCGAGTAAACATACCCGGACCCTTGGGAATATACCAAAGTGTACCGAAGCCTTGAGCTTCCTTGATGATCAACTGCACCGCCACTCGCTCGCTCTTATTCTCCCAGATCAAATGCAGCGGCTTCCACCCATATTCCGACTTGTACACCCCCCACTCGAGTGACTGGTAGATGTGTCCGCTGTCAGGATTATCGCGAACAAGTTCGTTCCAATTCTGGACTTCTTCGGATGAGGCTCGTCGAATCATGCTCTTATTATGCCACAGCTTCACCTCAAGTTGTTGTTATAAGTTGTTGACAATCATATAGTTCAGTTGTAATATTATGCCAATTGGCATTCCTACGCACCTTAAGGGGGTCCCCATGCCAAGTACCAAAACACCCGCCAAGAAGCAACCGCGCTTCAAGCTCCATATCGATCTCGAAACCGAAGCCGGACTGAAGCGAGAAGAAGTTCGCGAGCTCAAGCGCCTCACGTGCGAAGCACTGGATCTTCGCAACGCAGATTGCGCCCGTATCCTCTACGACATGTGTCTCGAGCTAGGCCTGTTTGAGCCCGGAGTGTTGAATTTTACTCCCGCAGATCTTGCTGAGATCATTCATGGCGACGAGGATCTGGAGCTGCGCGCCAACGGGATGCTCGCAACCGACCCTCGTGTCGATCCCCTCAAGCGCTACCGCGCGTTGAAGGCCGTCGAACAAACGCTTCACGACCGAGAGCGCATGCTTAGCGTCGATGAGCACATGCTCATGATGTACCGTCTCGCCAGCACCACACTCGGTGATGTCGATCGAGCAAGAGCATGGTTCGTGGATGGCTCGCACCTGCATCTACTCGACCTGCTGGTGAAGCTGTATTTCGACAACGACGGACTCACGGCGCTAGAACGTCGAGATATCGAACAGCGGCTCTTCAGTCTGTTTGACGGTATCACAAACTACGACGACTTCTTCTTCGAGTTGGGTATGCTGTATCGAGATGATCTGGTACAAGCACTATCATATCGATACGGCGCCGATCGCGCTCAGACCTTACTAGACCTTGATTCCGAGGAGCCGAGCGAAGCCGAGCTACGCGATCGCGAAGGTGCGATCCGCTACAGCCACGCCTGTGCCACTCACTTCGGATGGGATGAGGTCGATCCCTACCCTTGAGACTGTTGTCTCCTGCCGATCATCCCTTAGGGGTTGGTCGGCTATTTTTATTCCACCCAACATATTGCATATTTGTGTCTTTTATTTTATGATAGCCACCCCGTTCGCACCTACCTACGAGAGGCGCATTATGTGGCTACACTTCTTCTCGACCCCCACACTTCATACCAAGTTTCACGACTCACTTCGCGAACACGCTTACGCGGTGCGCCGCCGGGTCTTCCAGATAGAGCAAGGGATTCCTGCGATTCACGATCGCGATCTGCATGACGAGTCGGCCTACCACTTCGTCGTGTACGCCCTAGCGCTTGATAGCACCGAGTTCGTACCAATCGCGGCTGCTCGTGCAGTCGCTTACGAAGAAGGTTTCAAGATCGGCCGCGTCTGCGTTGACCCTGATCAGCGCGGCGCGCTGCACATCGGGACACAGCTCATGGAATATGTCATCGCCCAACTCCAAGAGCATTTCCCTGATCGTAAGATCTTCCTGTATGCCCAGGCTGACGATGCGAGAAGTCAGAATGTCGTCGGATTCTACGAGCGACTGGGCTTCGTCACGACCGATGACGAGCCACTTATTAGTGCTGGCATCCTTCACCGGAAGATGGAGCTTGTGTAGCTCATACCAAAATATACCGGTAATCCCGATGTGGATTGTCGGTTTTTTTATCCGCGCAACTTACGATACGCCGAGTAGACTGCATACTTACCACGCTTCAATGGAATATCCCAGGTACCGAGCGTACTCACTCGCTCACCACCGAAGCCTTTCTTGAAGGCTGTGATCCCCGACCATTTGTGCCCACCCTCGTCATGGGGGGCTGCCCCCCAGAAATCAAACCGTTTGAGACCCCGATCCTTCGCGTCAATAATCATCCGCCACGCTGCCGAAACTGCCACATTATACTGTCGATTTAGCTGTTGATCATTACCAGTATGCGCATAGGAGCGCGTGCCGCCCCAGTCATAGACCAGCGAGACGCTCGCAGGCTTCCCGTCCTCAACGGTTGACACATAGAAGCTCGCAATCCTCTGCTCGATCAGGCACTCCGCGAGCTGTCGATAATAGCTCTCGGGGTAATTAACGATATGCGCGCGCCGAGCCGTGTCAGTCATCAGTCGCATGAAATCTCCAAACGGTGTCATATTCTTGATCTGTCGCACCTCTATCCCCCGCTTCTCGGTTGTATTTATGCGATTACGATGACCCGAATCAAGGCCTGCTCGCAAATCTTTATGTGATTTCGCCAAATCCAGCACAAACGTGTGCTGTGGCTGCACTTCTGGTATCCGTCTTGCACCACAGGAGCGCATATCTGCCTCGGTTACTTCGCCGATCGGCTCCAGACGCACGAAGTCAGCGCCTTGCTCCTCTCCTGCAAATACAAGCGCCTGCAAGGCTTCTTTCGCGTTCCCCCGCACGACTGGGCCATACGGTACTATCAGATAATGCAGTCCTTTTGAGTGCCGAACGATCCCTTGCCAGGCCCAATCAGTGCTTTGATTCCGGACCGCATCACGTCCGAGCGTCTCCTGAAACCTCGCCCAGACTGAACTCTGGAGAATGCCCCCGCCAAGCTTCTCGATCTTCTCATCCCAGGTTGCTGCGTCGAAGTTATGCATAGACCTCCATTGTAGCGCAGATACACACCTAGCGTACATCACGGCAATGGGCTTGATTTTAGCGGCCTCGATCTGTAAAATACTCAAACACCCCGCACCTACCGCGCCCACCAGGCAAGGAGAGTACCATGTCAGCATCAGCCCGTTCCATACACGTAGAAGCTCGAGAAGGCCGCGATCCCGCGGATTCCGACGTAGGCTCTGCCGATACCAGTTCCTGGCCCCACAGAAGCGATGCGTCGACTGCACCCTTCACAAGCTCGATACTCGAAGGCGACTACGATGGTGAATCGACCATGATGGAGCTGGTCATCGTCGGCGCAATGCTAGTCGGCGTTTTTGTGCCCCCAGTCGTCATCACTGGTGTCACGATCAAGTTTCTCGTCGATCGCATCCGGCGCAATTGAGATGAACGATCGCGTGAAGGCCGAGATAGCTTTGTACTTCGATACAGCATTAGCGCTGGTCGTACTGGTGATACTGTTAGTGTTTTCACCACTCATTATCGCCTACAAGATCGTTGAATTGATCAGCAAACAGATCTGCAAAGAGGGGCGCCATGAGCAGACTTGACGGCATGATGGATGAATACCACGCAGAACGGGTCTACGGGCCTTGGCCCAGTGATGATTTCATCGGCCTGCCGATTTTTTGTGCGTCAATCCTCGGCATCAGCGCCGTTCTTATCTGCACACTCATCGCATCCTGTGCGCTCGTTCGCCTGTAGCGAAAAGACCATGTCTCAGGCATGATTACCCCCCGTCTTTACATCATCGAGAAGACGGGGTGTTTTTATGTGACTCGTCTGATCCGGTCAGATTTCATGCGCAGAGCAATCGATGTCCGCGGCTCAGCACCGAACGCCTTCCCGACACAGTGCTGCCGGCGCGGATCATTGGATCACAGGTCGGGCCCAAGCAGCACCATCAAAGCCCGAGGCTGTATGAGATGCTCGCGTGTCATACCACGCTGATATTCGATCCGCACTAGTGCCCGGCTACTCTGTGCGGCATAAACCGCCACGAGATGTTTATCGCTCACGAAATCCTGATACCAATCGATTCTGTCATCCGGATCGGGCGAATCATATTGCTGTACCGCGATGCGATTTGCTTGCCAGTGCATCATGCCATGCCACACGCTCGAATGAGCGCGAGATCGAACCGTTTCTTCAGTGCGACTGACAGGCCATGCGAGCTCTTATGGCTAGTTGCCACTGTCAATTTACCTCTTTTGCCAGCGAGTTATGTGAGGATGATGTTTCGTGCACTGTAAGTCCGACAATCCTATTTGTAGTGCTTGAGGCGCTTTAGCTTGATGGGACCGGAGGTATGGTGCTTTTCATTTACTGGTTTGCACGCTAGAATTATCAGATATGGGATCAGGAATCCGAACCATTCTTGCGATCGAATCGAGCTGTGATGAGACGGCTTGTGCGATTGTACGCGATGGGAGCCAGGTACTCGCGAATATCGTCGCCAGTCAAGCCGACTTGCATGCCCAATTCGGTGGTGTCGTGCCTGAAGTAGCCGCTCGTAGTCACATAGAGGTCGTCATTCCAGTCATCGAGGAGGCGCTCGAGATCACTCAGCTCAGCTGGGATGATATTGATGCGATTGCGGTGACCCGCGGGCCCGGTCTGATCGGATCCTTACTCATCGGTGTGTTAACCGCAGAAGTACTCGCGATCGAGAAAAAGAAACCTCTCATCGGCGTAAACCACATTTTGGCGCACGCTTTTGCCAGCTTTCTTACTGACGGTGAGCAGCCGCAGTTCCCTCTTCTAGCGCTCATCGTATCTGGTGGTGACTCTCGCCTCCTACTCTTCCAAGAAGATCTCAGCTTCAAAACGCTCGGAGCTACTAGGGATGATGCCGCTGGTGAAGCTTTTGATAAGGTCGCTAAGTTGCTTGGCCTCCCCTACCCTGGTGGACCTAATATTTCTAAGGCGGCAGTCAATGGCGATGATCAGAAATATCATTTTCCGAAAGCGAATCTCGGCAAGGATTCTCTCGAATACTCATTCTCAGGCTTGAAAACAGCGGTGTTACGACAGGTCCAAGAGATTGTCGGGGATCAACCCGGTAATCAATCTAGGCATTACGAGCTTCGTAAAACGTACCGGCTGTCACCACAAGCGATTTCGGACATCGCAGCCAGCTTTGAGCGCACTGTGGTAGAAACGCTCGTTGAGAAGCTTGTACGTGCGTCTCAAGCACATTCACCTAAGAGCATCGCGATTGGTGGCGGAGTGAGCGCCAATAAGCGCCTGCGCGAAGCAGTGCTAGAGGCTCTGCCCCAAGCTCGCATCATTCCGTTCGAATATTGCACCGACAACGCCGCGATGATCGGCGCCCTCGCCTACCAAATGGCACAACGCGGGCATATTGCAGAATCCCCTATTCTCGAAGCTGATTCAAGCCTCGAAGTACTGTAGCCGTTTATTGCCCCAGGGACTGAAACTGAATATCGCTCGGAACTGAAAACTTACCAGAATCCACTGCCCAAGCTTTGCAAGTCACATTGAAATTTGTATTGTTGCTATTAGTTGAGGCGTCGCCTGTTCCAGAGTCTGGTGCAGGAGCTGAGCTCATAGGCATTACAAAGCCCATCATTTGTCCACTGTAGTTGGTCCAGCTGTATGCTTTGCCGTCCCTGAGAAGTGTGTTTGATTCACCTTGCTCACCACTAGAGCTTGTAGTATTGATGGTGAGCCTCGCCAGCCCCTTGCCATCTGAATACATATGTCCTTCACCAGTACCATTGCTAACGGTAGTAGTAAATATACACTCTCTAGGCTGACCGCTTGAAGCTAGGCTGTTTAGGTTCATACTTGAGTTTTCTACTGCCGTAGTGGTGCTTGTCTGGCTTGAAGAAGACTGGCTGGGAGAAGGTTGCACCCCTCTAAAATACATATATCCACCCACTCCAAGACCAAATAATATAATCACTCCAACGCCGATAGCTACCTTGCTCATAATTTTCTCCTAATAATTACCTGAATAATAGCCCTATCATTCATCATTTACAAGCGCTTGATGATCACATCTGATTACCCCTCTATCAAGGCATCCCATCTGCACAGCGGTACGTACAAGCAGTAATTTTACTCAGTATATGGACATACGGCACATGTTTGAGCACCTGTACCTAGCATCTACTCCTGATTTGCGCTAGTCTAATGGGTATGGAAAAAGCCTACGAGCCTTCAAAATATGAGCCACAAATTCGCCAGCTATGGAAAGATCATAAGTCTTACGGTCTGGGCGGCAATTCCCCTGCCCCCGATGCGAAACCATTCTCAATAATCATGCCGCCACCAAATGCCAACGGCTCGCTGCACGCCGGGCACTTGATGTACGTCGTCGAAGATATCATGACCCGCTATGCACGTATGCAAGGGCGCCCCACTATCTGGCAGCCAGGCACCGATCATGCAGGCATCGAGACACAATTTGTGTACGAAAAACAGCTCGCCAAAGATGGAAAAACTCGACACGATCTCGGGCAAGAAAAGTTTTATACCGAAGTCTGGGACTTCGTAGAGCAGCACAAGGGCACCATGATCGAGCAGATGCAAGCTATGGGCTTCTCGGCGGATTGGGACAAGCTCAAATACACTCTCGATCAAGACATCGTCGACATCGTACTCGATACCTTCAGGCAGCTGCATGATGATGGGTTTATTTATCGCGGCAATCGCATCGTCAACTGGGATCCTGTCACGCAATCAGCCTACGCGGACATCGAGCTCAAGCATGTCGAGCAAGAAGACCCACTCTACACCCTAGATTATGGCTCAATTCAGATAGCTACCGTGCGTCCCGAGACGATTTTCGGCGATGTTGCGGTGGCGGTAAATCCTCAAGATAATCGCTACGCCCATCTGATCGGTCAAGACGCTATCATTCCCCTTGTCGATCGCCCAATCCCAATCATCGCTGATGAACACGTGCAGCCAGACTTTGGTACCGGTGCACTCAAGATTACTCCCGGGCATGACAAAAACGACTATGAAGTCGGGCTGCGACACAGCCTCCCCCAGCTCACTGTCATCGACTTTGATGGCAAGATGATTAACGTACCAGAAGAATATGCTGGCCTCGACGTCAAAGAAGCACGCGAAAAAGTTGTTGCAGCTCTGGAGTCCTCGGGTAAGCTTGTCTCGACATCCCCTTATGCTCACTCTGTAGCCTTGCAAGACCGATCTGGCGCGCAGATAGAGCCACTCATCACTGAACAATGGTTCATGCGCATCGCTGAGCTCAATAAGCCCGTCATTGAAGCCATCGAAAGCGAGCACGTGAAACTCTACCCAAAGCGCTTTAAGAAGATAGCACTCGAGTGGCTCAAAAACGAACATGACTGGTGTATCTCGCGACAGATCTGGTGGGGCATTCGTATCCCGGTGTACTACAAAACTAGCCACGATGCAGATAAGAAATCATACATCATCGCCAAGTCCGAAGATGAAGCTATTGCCTACTATGGTGCTGGTAACTATCGCGCTGAAACCGACACCTTTGACACTTGGTTTTCATCTGGTCAGTGGCCATATGCCACGCTCATGACAAGCCTCGGCGAGAACTGGTCGGACTTCTACCCCACAACCACGATGGCAACCGCCCGTGACATCCTCCACAAATGGGTCACTCGTATGGTTATGTTCTCCCTATATAAGACCGGCAAAGTCCCCTTCGAGAATGTATACCTCTGGGGTATGGTCACTGACGAAAAAGGCCAGAAACTCTCGAAGTCAAAGGGCAACTATGGTGATCCTATGGAAATCACCGCTCAATACGGCACTGACGCACTCCGCCTCGCACTCTCCATCGGCATTACACCTGGTAATGACGGCAAACTCTCTGAAGAAAAGATCAAAGGTTACCGTAATTTCTGTAACAAGCTCTGGAATGTTGCTCGATTTGTCAGCGGACGCCTCGAAGACAGCCACGTCGATCAAATCCGTAGCTTAACCCTAGAAGAATCATCACTCCTCTCCCCTGCTGATCATTGGATTGTCGAGAAGTCCAACATAGCCATCAAGCAGGTCACCACCCATCTCAATAACTACCGCTTCTCCGAGGCAGGCGAAACTATCTATCACCTCCTCTGGCATGATTTCGCGGACTGCTATATCGAATACGCTAAGCAATCCCTCAATCCTGAGGTACTCGCCTACGTTCTCGAAGTAATCCTACGATTACTGCATCCGTTCGCCCCCTATGTGACCGAGGCTATCTGGCAGGAACTCTCCTGGACAGACGGACAGCTCATCACCGAACGTTGGCCTACTCCTAGTATACGAACAAAGACCAAACTTGGCAAGCAATTTGATATTCAAATTGTCGAAATCCTCGCAACTAAGCAAAAAGAATCTGATAAAGTACAGCGGGCAAAACTCAAAAAAGAGCTAGCAGAAAAAATCCGTCACATACAGCTCATCGAGGCCAAGCTTCAGAATGACAATTTTGTCACCAATGCTCCGAGGTCGGTCGTCGAGCAAGAGCGTGCTAGACTAGAAGAAGCACTCCATGCACGCGACACGATCACGCAAGCACTCCAAGAGCTGGAATCCTAAGCTACTCATCGTAATCGGTAGCTGTGCTCTCGCATGGTTCATTTTTTCGTTCACTGTGCCATTCTTGATTCGCGCGAATAGGGGAGTCATTCGCGCAGAAATTACGAGAATCCAAGCTCTTCCTGAGGCAGAGCAAGAAGGAGCCTATATCCGACTACTCCGTGCCACCGGCAATGACCAAGAAGTTTCACGAGCACTCGCTGACAGCTACAAAGCTGGCGGCCAGTACAAGAGAGCAGGGGAGACATATGTAGCTGCTCGTCCTGCGCTCCGAGTTGAGGCCGCACAAGCATACATACAGGGGTATGATTTCTCACGAGCGCAGGAAGTACTGAGAGACGAGAAGGGTCGGGGGGCAGACGTACAGATTCTCAAGACTCAAGCAACATTAAACATCGAACAAAACACAAATATCTGTGCAGAAATTCGTCAAAATGCAGCAAATACCCAAAGTCAACGCGCCAAGGACCTTAACCAGGCGTGCGAAATAATCCAGCAAAAAATAATCGACCAGTCCGGCATCTACAAACTACCGACGCTGGGCGCCCCACTACAAGCTAAGCGATTACTTGAATCTAAGACTACAAAGTCATCCTCGGATTACCTCTTGCTCGCTACAATCAGCTATAGGCAAGGGGACTACTCCTCGATGCAGAACAGCTTGCGAGCTGGGCTTGAAGCAACCCCATATGACCGCGGCTATCTCACATCTGCAACGGATCTACTCACGGCGACACAGGGCAGCGACCAAGAACTTATTGCGGCCATTCAAAAAAATCTTGACATACTCCCGAGCCAATAACCTTCACATGAAATTAAAACATATTATGATTTACTGTCAAGCTTTGTATTTTATTCGTACTTATGCTTATGTTTAATTACCGAACATAGCAATTACTCATAAAATACCGTATAATTTCCGTCTGTAGCCCAGATCGCTCGTAACCACCAAAAATCACAATTTCCACGGAGAGGTACCCAAGAGGCTGAAGGGGCTGGTTTGCTAAACCGGTAGGGCGGAGCAATCTGCCGCGAGGGTTCGAATCCCTCCCTCTCCGCCATTTAGGAAATATCCGAACGGAACTCTCTGGGCGAGGCGGGTGAATTATCTGAGGCCGTACTCAAGCACTTTAATCGACAACGCAAAACAAAATCACTCGAGGACGATCCCATCCCAAAAGA
>JADZGC010000011.1 GCA_020854115.1 bacterium
ATTCGCGAGCTATAATTGGTCATTATTCTGCGGCGTATGCTTTGGGCTTGGTATGCTCACGAAGTGGACATATCCGGCATTTGTCGTACTGCCTGCATTGATAGTGATGTTAGCGGGTCTAAGTACAGAACGTGATCGTCGTGTGGTGCTACAGAATATCATCTCGAGCCTGACCGTCGGCGCTGTTATTGCGCAGCCATGGTATGTGCGAAATATAGATGCAGTTCGTGGTGACTTCCGAGCAAATGGGACAGCTGCAGGTGTGAATGAAGGAGATCCCGCTATTCGATCCCTCGCGGGCTTGCTATGGTATCCGCGAGCAATCCTTAGGGACTACCTCTGGCTGCCGTGGCTCGCACCAGTTGCGGCTGCTTTCGCGCATGCCCTGAAGACGCGTTCTCAGAATCTTTCACTCGAGACGCTAGTCTTGTTGAGTAGTAGTTTAGGGGGGTTGCTGTGCTTCACGCTATTACGCAATAAAGATGCGCGCTACATCTTGCCGATTTTTGTCGGTGTGAGTATATGGGCTGGAGTACAACTAGCTAGCTGGTTGCGCAAAAATCCTACGCAACTACTTACGGGTCTGATCGGCGCCTTGATTGTTCTGAGTTACCTCGCGACGAGTTTTATCTCATTCAATGCAAATCTTGTGTTTGGGCCACTTACTTGGTGGCGCTCGACCGGCTATATCACTGGTAGCCCAGAAAGAGCGCAGTGGTGCCAAGAAGAAAGCTTTATGAGGGCACGCACGTACTCTAGTGTTGTTCAGGCTGGTGGTATCGACTCGATTTGGTATAACGATTGGGGTAATCGCTACTTTGCTATGCGCGAAAAAGTAGCTGCGGAGAGTGCGGACAAGCCTGTGGCTATTGTGCGCTCTCTTGTTCGGCGAAATGATGCGCTGTGGTCATGTCAGAATCCGGACCAAACCTGGGTGAATATATATTGGCGAGACTGAGTGTCGTTATGCTTGATGCTGCTGCTGATCGCAGGTAAGCTAGAGTAAACAACGAGAGGGGAACGTCTTGCTTCAACAGCTGCAAAAAGTCTTAACAAAAAATACAATCCTACCAGCATTGGTGGCGGCTGTAATATTTGCCTTGCCATTCGAGCGTATACCATCAATCGACGCGCCGTTATTTGGTATGAATATAACGTTTCGCTTAAGTTTGTTCTTCTGTAGTGCGCTCATGTTGGTGGCTGTCCCGCGTATTTGGCGTGAGCGTGCCAAGCTTAAGGACCCAGCTTTTTATCTGCTCTTTGGGTTTATGTTTATGTACTTTTTGTCCGTACTGTTGAGTGCTGACTTGAAGCGTGCAGTAGCTGTTTGGGTATTTACGGCCTTTACATGCTTTACCGCAGTCGCACTAGCTTTTATCTATCGTGATACGAAGAGAGAATGGATAAATCGGGCGATCTATATATCTACGTGGATAGTATTGGCGTTTGGATTCTATCAGTATTTTGGTGACTTACTTGGTTTGTCGGCGAGCTGGACCGGCCTACGCGATATATACTCTAAGTCTGTTTTGGGCTTCCCGCGCATTCAGTCAACTGGGCTTGAGCCACTCTATTATGCAAACTACCTGACAATTCCATTGATGTACTTCTCGGTCAAATTCTTGCATGGAGACGAAGAGCGACCTTTTTTGATCGCGCTTATCGCAACACAACTGGTGCTAACTGTATCGCGGGGCGCTTTGCTAGCTGGAGCGGCAGGGTTTATCTTGCTGCTTATTATTGTGGCACGCAAAATTCGATATACGCAGACGCTGGGATTATTGGGGCTCGTTTTGGTAGGGGTAGCTCTTGCGTTGAATATTAGTAATTTTAAGTTACCACAGTCCTCGACTAGCCAAAGCCAAAGTAATCCAAGTGCTGTGCGCGTTGTAGAGCAGGCGACGAATTATGTACCCCAAGATGATCGGGTAAGAAATCGCGAGCTAGCGATAAGGGCATTTATGGAGCAACCATTTCTGGGTATTGGGCCTGGGAACTTTAGCGAATACTCTAAGCGGAATGTCGAACTATACAGAAGTTGGACTGGCTATATTATTGCGAATAACGAACCAGCCGAGTTGCTTGCTGAAGGAGGAATTATAAACTTCAGCCTGCTGCTTGGATTCTTTGCCCTGCTATGGGTTCGGATCCTACGGATGTCATGGCATAATGTAGGACCAGATCACATATGGCCCGCTGTCATTGCAGGCTTCTTTGTGACCATGGCGATTCAGTACCAGACATTTTCAACTTTGTATGTTATTCATCTTTGGGTGCTGGTTGGTATCGCATTGGCGCTTACCACCCCAAGCCTGCAAGCCACAACGACAGGCTCAAAAGTAGTCGCGGACCCCATTGCTGCTCGTACCGTCACCACGAAGGCTAAGAAGAATAAGCCAAAGAAGCGAGCGCACACGCGGAAGCGTTCGAAGAAAAAATAATCTGTATATAAAAAAGTTGACGCGTTAACTATTCTCCGCGTACGATACAATCATGCATATGACTTGGAAGCAGTATCGATGGATCGCACTCTGGGCAGTCAATCTTAGTTTTATACTGTTTAGCCTGGTGAAGTCATGAGTCGTGCGATTGTTCAACCAACGACAACCAAGATATTTGCACGCTCGACAGCGAAGTTGCTTCACCGTACGACGTGCTTGATGGATAAGGCAGTCGATCGAGCCTTGCAAGATTCTGTGGGTGTGAGCTTGTCGCAGTTTTTGATGCTGATGCAGCTGGACGGCGGTCAACAATGTCAGCGAGAACTGGCAAGTGAGCTCGGAGTGACGCCGGCGGCAATTTCGCGCCAAGTGAGTATGATGGTGGCTCGGGGATGGATCAAGAAACTCGAGCATGATCACGATCGACGATTTGAGTTTCTTGTACTCACCACTAAGGGTAAGCGCCTTTACATGCGCTCGGTAGGGGCGATCGAAGAAGTGTTCGCAGCACGCTATGGTGATCTAGACGAGCAGGAACAGCACGCGATCTATCAATCGCTCGCAAAGCTGGCGCAATGCTACGAAGGTGAACGTAGCTCGTAGCGCTTATCTAATTAGGGGTGGCATTGGAATAAAGATGCTTGTGTGCTTAGCATAGGCTTTGTAAGTGGCATTTTTGAGCATCTTCTGCTCGAGAAGGGGCATGCCGGAGACGAATCGCACCAGTATGGTGATCGTGAGCGGGATAACAATCAACCAGAATGGCGTTCTCAAGGATACTGCAAAGATATGCAGCCCCCACCAGAGGAGGGCTTCGCCGAAGTAGTTTGGGTGCCGACTGTATTTCCATAGGCCCATGTCACATACTTGGTCATTATGCGCTTAGCCGTCAAGAAAGTCTTGAGCTGATAGTCGGCTACAGCTTCGAACCCAAAGCCAGTTAGCCAAAGACTTATTCCAAGTACGCTAAGCCATGATAAACGAGTCATATCGGCGGTTTGTAGCCATATTGCAGGAGAAGCAATGATACAGAGCAAGATACCTTGGAGTACAAAAACTTGCAGGTAGCTGCGAAGTACGAACCATTGGCCCCATTCTCGGCGCCACTTCTCATAACGCCAATCCTCGGCTTTGCCGGCATTACGCTGGAGAATATGCAGACTGAGCCCCCAGAGAATGGCCATGATGAGAGCCAGTGTTGGTATGATGTCATGGTCCGACTGTAGCCAGGCAGCCCACGTGGCGATGACGAAGCCGGCACCCCAGCCGATGTCGGCTATGGAGTTGTTTTTCAAGTGCAGGGCCAAGACGAAGCGGGCAGTCATATACACCAGAATTACCATAACTACCGTGATATAGACTGACGTGAGGGTAAGCATACCTGTATCGCACTCTTTATTCTCTTAGCTTAAAAGTGATAGGATATTTGATATGCTTACAACAATCTATACATACCCTATTGCACTCGTGACATTTTTGATTATTGATATGTTTTGGCTGCAAATTGCAGCCAAGGATTTGTATAAGCGATCACTTGGACCGCTCTTGAGCGCCAATCCAAACCTCGGCACTGCCTTTATCTTTTATGGACTCTATATCGCAGCATTGCTGTACTTCGTGATTCAGCCGGTATATAAGGATCATAACTTCACGCAAGCCTTAATTCGCGCCGCCGTTTTTGGGGGAATATGCTATGCGACGTATGACCTGACCAATCTCGCGGTAATTAATGGTTGGCCAGTGGCCATTACAGTTATCGACATTATTTGGGGAATTGTACTCACCACGGCGGTCACTGCAATTACTTTGATCATCATGCAGCGTCTCGATCTTACCACATTCCGCTAGAGGCTACGAAGCATACAGTGATACAATAGGGGCGAGAAATAAGCACAAGGGGATCAAAGATATGCCAGAGGGATCGGCCAAGCAACCAGCATCGAAAAACAGCTTACCACCAGCTATCAAGATAGTTCTCATCGTGGCAGCTATTTTGTTTGTATTGGGTATAGTTGGCACGATTGCAGCCGGGTTTGTAGCGGGGTCATTCTTCAGTGGTATCTTCGGTCAAAACAAAGTGCAGGTAAATCAAAACGGCACGGTTGAAGTCAAGACTGACGATGGTAAAGTAAGCTTCAGTAATAAGAAAGAGCTACCCGGTAATTGGCCTTCGGATGTACCGGTATACCCAGGGGCGACTGTATTGGCGTCGTTTGCTGGCGAAAACCATCTGGTGAACGTTCAGTTTTGGAGTCAGGATGATCTCGAGAAAGTTATTCAGTATTACAAAGATCAGCTTCCAGGCAATGGTTGGCAAGCCGATAGTGAGCAGGGCTACTTTCCTCTTGGCGGAGGAATAGGACTGGCTGTCAAGGACGATCGGAGACTCTCGGTGACAATCATCGGCAACAATAATCCTAAGGAAGGTGAGGGGAAGACTTCTATCACTATTGCAGTAGTGAAAACAACTCCTTCGCCGGCGGCGCAATAATACCTCTATGCAGCAAGAAACATACTTAGTTACGCCTCAGACCTCAGTTGCCATCGCGCAGCAAGCGACTGAGTCAGAGGCGCAGCGCGAGATGGAGCGTTCTGTCCGTGAGCTTGAGATGCGTCGCCTGCGAGACATAACCTTCCCGAGCATTGTGCGAATCATGACCTATTTTGTCATTGCTGTTGCGATGTTGGTAGCGACAAACTGGAAGAATATAATAAATGCAATTAATCAGAATGTAGTTGATAGTCAGCCGTTTTTGCAGTCTCTGCCAAATTACATTTCTGCCTATACAGACAATCAAATTGTGTCGTGGCTAACGATTGTGCTGTTTTGGGGTACGATTGGGCTTGCGGCATATACAGTTTTTTGGCTTGGCATGGCATTTTTCACCGCCGCTCGCAACGAACTCATCGTGGAGACAGCTTTTTCTAATCGAGGACATTTTTGGGAAAAAATACGGGTGCCACTTATTAAGCTCGTGATGCTCATCGCAACTGCGGTAGCGATTATCTTGACGATGCGCTACGGCATACCGGTATGGAATGATCTTTTTGCCTCTGGCTTATACCATATAGGCTCTGGATCAATGATTGCATTCGTACAATTCGCTATTGCGATATTTGGTGCAATGGCCAACTCACATCTTATTATCACGACGGTACTCATATTTCGTCATGCAGACGGCATTTTATAAGTTTACTCAGCCGATAAGAGACTAGTCTAGGTACCTCGAACTACGGTGGCCAGCGCTACGAGGATTGCGGCAAAAACCAGAAGTACGAGGATGAATAGGGCGAAGCTGCATCCAGGTGCTTTCACATTACTCGCGGTGTCGAGCGGTTTATTTGAGTAGATGAATGTCATCTTGGGTGAGATTAATACTTGCGGATTAGGCCGATCACAACACCCTGAATCTGCAATCCCATATCTGGCGTAACATAAATTGGCTCCATAGCATCGTTTGCTGGCTGCAAGCGTACGCGTCCAGCTTCTTTGTAATAGCGTTTGAGCGTTGCTTCCTGTCCATCGATCAGGGCGACAACTACTTCACCGTTTGATGGGATTTCTTTTTCTTGAACTACAACGTAATCACCGGAGTGAATGCCATCATTAATCATCGAATTGCCTTTGACCTGCAGGACGTAGCTACTGCGCTTGCCAACCATAACTGGTGGGACTTCGAGAGTCTCTGGGTGACCGGAAATAGTCTCGATCGGGCTTCCGGCCGCAATCAAACCCATGATCGGGAGACGGACAGCTTTTTCGTCAAAGACGGCGGATTCAACTTCGCTGACTGGCATGAGCGAGCGAGCAGAGTTGTTGCCCTTAGTGAGGAGCCCTTTTGCTACCAGGGAATCGATGTGCTGTGCTACGGTGGCGACAGAATTGAGCTTCAAGCCATTGGCAATTTCGCGATAGCTTGGGGAATATCCGTGCTGCTCAATGAATGATGAAACGTAATCAAGTGTACGCTTTTGCTTCTTTGTCAGTGGCTTCTTCATAATTAGATTGCACCCTCCAAAAAATTATGTTCGCCTTTTATAATATCGAACGCGAAGCGAACAGTCAAGCTTGTTTTTGTAGTTTCTTTGGGCGTAGGATAGGGTAAGATCTATGAATATGAAGTTTCTAATGAAGGTTAGTGGCTTTATTGCTGCCGCATTCATACTCTCGCTGCTGGTCTTTCGTGTTGCGCGAGCTGATGATTCTTATGTATTAGCAAAAGACCAAGTTCATGATGGTGTGCTTGCCAAATCTGCCGAACGAATAACTATCGAAGGTACCGTCAATGGAGATCTTTGGGTGGCAGCTAGTCAGATAGATATCACTGGTGAAGTACGAGGTAATGTCTATGCTGTCGGCAGTCGAGTGATCATACGGGGCAATGTAATGGGTAGTGTGCATGCCCTCGGATCAGAAGTGCGACTCGATCGAAGCATTGCCGGTAGCGTCTATGCTGCAGGTAGTTTGGTCGCTACTGAGGAAGGAGTACAGATAGGGAGGACGACTGGACTAGCCGGAAGTGATGTGATGATTCATGGTAAGCTAGCCGGACAGCTATTTGCCGGAGCGTCACGAATGGAGCTTCGCGGGCAGATCGGTAGTGGTGCTCGCTTGGCGGCGAGTGAAGTGGTGCTCAGTAATTCGGCGACAGTTGGCGATGACTTACGGTATACGTCCCGGCTTGATGCGGTGATCCCTAACGACAAGGCCATCAGCGGAAAGGTTATCCGCGAAATGCCACCCGAAGATCAGCGCACAGAAAATTGGAGTCAGCGTGTAGTAGACTCCTTGATAGGATTGATTATGAGCGTGGTGACGGCTGTGGCTGTGCTTGCGCTGTGGGGCGATACCCTGGTCGAACGGGCGCAGCTCTTTCGTCAGTTACCAATTCGAACTTTCGGTCGCGGTGTGTTCTTTACTATCTTAGTGCCTGTGGTGTGTCTGCTGGTTATGATCACGCTGATCGGATTACCTCTAGGGATTATCCTGGGCTTGCTATACGCTGTTGTGCTCATGGTTGCGCCGACTGCAGCCGGTCTCGTAGTAGGATTACAGCTAATTCAGCCGCCGCATGAGAGCAGTAGGCAGCCGGCCTATGGGGCGAAGCTGCAGGCTACCGTATTGGGGCTTCTCATTATCTCGATAGTTGGGTTTGTGCCATTGCTCGGGCCGGTCTTTACGTTGTTTGTCTATCTGGTGGGAGTTGGGGTTATTATTGCTACGTACCCTGTTCAGGGTAGTAAAGCATAAGTTTTTATCTGTTCATATCTGGAAGCACACAAAAACTTGCCTCACAGGTGTTGACAGGTTCGCGCTCCTGACCTAACCTGGAGACATAGTAACTAAAGGAGTGAGAATAGATATGGCACATTATCAGCACACTAACTCAAAAGGTCAGACCTACATCCTGCACCAGCGCGACGTAACCCTCAAGGGTGGCCGCCAGCAGCGCATTTACTTCTTCGCTCGCGAAGCTAAGGACGGTGCTATTGACGCATTGCCAGAGGGCTACATGGTTGTAGAAAACACTCGCACCGGCCTTCCGATTCTCAAGAAATCTGACAAGTAAGCTGATACAGACATACAATTGCAAAGCCCGCTTCAAAAAAGAGCGGGTTTTTGCATGGCGAACGATCTGGCGCGAGAATTGTATCTTCTGGCTATATCTGAGATACTAAAGTGGTATTAGATGAAATATAAAGGAGAAGGTGAATTATGGAAGAAACTACAACCCCGGCAGCACAGCCAGGAGACGTAACTGCTCCAGCAGCTGACGCTCCAGCTCCAGTGGCTCCAGAAGCTCCAGCAACTGATCCAGCTCCAGCTGTAGAAGGTGCTCCAGCTGAAGCAGCTCCCGAAGCCCCAGCTGAAGAAGCTCCTGCCGCTTAAGTATTTAAGCGCAGTAAAACTAAGAAACGCGACAAGCATCAGGCCTGTCGCGTTTCTTAGTTTTAGATCCATCGAGATAAAAATTTCAGATACAGAACAAGGATGAACAGCATTATTACTCAGTGATTTCGGGTGTGTGGTAATGACTACTTTTTGTGCGCGCGCCATATGGTGTGTCATACTTATATCAGTAACGGGGGTATGATGGGCTTTAATCCTAGTGATATACGGATTGTTGTGCACGGAAGTTTCCGTCAGCATTTTGACCAAATTCTCGAGACGATCGAAGTTTTTGAGAGCGCGGGGTTTACTGTGCTTGCACCCGAAGCTCGAGAGATAATCTCTATGACCGATGGCTTCGCAGTGCTCGATGGTGAACGTGACATGGATCCGCGGCATATCGAAGCACGTTATTTGCAGCACCTCAAGCGATTGGGGGGTCTAGGGTTTAGCTATTTTGTCGATCCTCGTGGGTATATTGGGCGTACAACATCATTCGAGCTTGGTATCGCACAGCTGATTGGTGTTCGATGCTTTTTCTTAGAACACCCAGCCGATCATCCTGCATTTTATTCTCATGAGTCTGTCATGGGCCCACACGCTTTGCGAGACTACATCTTCGAGCATGAGTCGTTGCCTGCGCCGAACATACAGCCAAATGAGCGGTTTATTCATGCTTTGTGGCAGCGACTTGTGGTGCCAGGCTCAGTTGTGGCTGGCGGTGCGATCATCCACCACGGGCCTTCTGATGAATATCTTTTCGTGAAAACGCACAAGTGGGGAGGACGTTACTCGATTGTAGGAGAGAAGGTACAGCGTGGAGAGCGGCTCGATGAGGCGATTCTGCGCGGCATAAAAGAAGAGACGGGATTGCAAGCTAAGCTCGGTCGTCACATTGTGACATTCGATCAAATCAAGCAGTCCGGATTTCACAAGGCTGGCGTAAATCATATCTTTGCCGACTATATAGTCGAGGTGAACTCGCAGCGGGTAGTGCTAGATGATGAGGCCGAGGACTATGTCTGGGCGCGACGCGAGGATGCGCTGAGTTCGCTTGATCTTGAGCCAAATGCCAAGCATACATTACTTCTTGCTGAATAAAATGGTGGGCCCGGTTGGGTTCGAACCAACGACCAATCGGTTATGAGCCGACTGCTCTAACCCCTGAGCTACGGGCCCTGATATAAAAAATCCATTCGGTACAAAAATGTTCGTAGCTCAATAATAAGGGTTAGGGCAGGAATTTATAAGTCCATCTTGCGGCGAACAACCCCTTAAACCACGAGCCTGCATAAAACGAACCTACTTTATTATAGATCAAAATCGATTTTGTATCCCGCTTATACCGCCATAACACTAGTCATAATTTATCAAACACGCGTATACTAATTTGGTATGGCACTCATCTCAGTAAAAGATATCAAAAAATCATATGGTGACCTCGAAGCCGTCAAGGGCGTGAATTTTCAGGTTAAAAAAGGGGAAGTTTTTGGTATCTTAGGCCCGAATGGTGCAGGCAAGACGACGACACTCGAAATGATGGAAGGCCTTCGACCGATTACGAGCGGCACGATCATAATTAATGGTGTCGATGTCGCCGAGAAGCCGTATGATGTCAAAGAAATGATTGGTGTGCAGCTCCAGAGCTCAGCGTTCTTTGACAAGCTGAGCCTTGTCGAGGTGTTGCATCTCTTCTCAAATCTCTACGCCCAGAATAAAGACCCGAAGGTCTTACTCGAAGAAGTGGGTCTTTCAGAAAAAGCCAAAAGCTTTGTCAAGGAGCTCTCGGGTGGTCAGAAGCAACGATTCTCGATCGCGGCAGCATTGGTGAATGATCCAGTAGTACTCTTTCTGGACGAACCGACGACCGGCCTTGACCCACAAGCAAGACGCAACCTTTGGGAGCTCGTCAAGCAAGTTCAGGAATCGGGCAAGACCGTCATTATTACGACGCACTATATGGACGAGGCAGAGGAGCTGTGTGATCGCATCGCGATTATGGACGAAGGTAAAATCATTGCACTGGATACGCCCAAGAATCTCATTAAGTCACTTTTGAAGCGCGGCTTCAAGCCTCGTAAGGAAGTTGTGGCTGCAAATCTCGAAGACGTATTTATTGATCTCACTGGTAAGGATTTAAGGGACTAGCATGCAAAAGGTCTCCCGAGCCTTCACGCGTCTGCGCGCCCTAACGATAGCGAGTATCAAGATGTACGTTCGCAACGTGACGGGACTCTTCTTCACGCTATTCATTCCTGTGGTGCTAATTGCTGTCTTTGGATTTCTCTTTAAGAACAATAATTTCAAAACCGATATTGCACTGACAAACTATAGTGATACTGAGGTGTCCAAGCAGTTCGTCGATAGTCTCAAAAAAGTCGAGGCGTTTCGTATTGAAGAGACTGATGAGGCATCGGCCGCCGACAAGTTAGGCCGAGGCAAAATAGATTTACAAATTATTGTCCCAGAGAGCTTCGGACAGCCGGATCCGACTACCAAGAGTCTCAAGCCAGTATCGGTGCAGACATACTACAATGAATCAAATCCGCGCAATGGACAGACTACCAATCTTATCGTCGGTCAAATCGTTTCTAGCTTTAACGCTGGAATCACCAAGGCGCCGCAAGTGTATACCGTACGGGCAGAAGGCGTTAAGACAAATAATCTTGGGCAAATTGATTTCTTTTTGCCGGGCGTGATTGCGATGTCAATTATGCAGCTTGGTATCTTCTCGGTCGCATTTGTCTTCGTGACTTACAAGACAGCAGGACAGCTGCGACGCATCCAGGCTACTCCAACGCATCCGGTGTATTTCGTAATCGCACAGGCAATTACTCGGGAGCTGGTTGCGGTGGCGCAGGTGGGTCTCCTGTTGGGCTTAGGTATCTGGGCATTTCAAGCCAAGATGATCGGCAGCATTGTTGATTTTATGCTTATGGCAGCGCTTGGAGCGGCAGTGTTTCTTGCTTTTGGGTTCGCTATAGCCGGTTGGGCGCGAGATGAAAACCAAGCAACGCCACTCGCGCAGCTGATTCAATTCCCAATGCTCTTCCTCTCTGGCGTATTCTTCCCGCGTGACGGTTTGCCAGAGTGGCTACTTAAGGTCACCGACTATTTGCCACTAACATACCTCGTCGATGGTTTACGCAAGATTGCCACCGAAGGTGCGACGCTACTTACCGTCGGACATGATGTGATTGGACTATTGGTTTGGGGAGTAGTGGTGTTCGCGATATCGGTCTTTATATTTCGTTGGGAGTAACACATGCGAAAGAGAAAGATCGGTCTTTGGTTGGGTATCATTGGTGGGTTGCTGGCTTTCAGTGCACTATCAGCTCCGCCGGTCGAGGCAAATGCTGGGGAGTCAATTCAGAGTTATCAAACCAATATAACCGTCAGGAGTGACGGTTCGGCCCTGATCGAAGAAACCTTGAACTATGATTTTGGCAGTGAAGATCGGCATGGAATCATTCGAGCAATTCCGCTATCCGCCAAGCTACCAAATGGTAAATACTTTAATTACGAATTCAAGACCGAATCTGTGCAGCGCGATGGCATGACAGAACCATTCACCGAGAAAAAACAAGGCACCTATAATGAGATCAAGATTGGGAGTGCAAATAAAACCATTGCTGGCGCCCATCGATATGTGATCATCTATACTGCGTCACGTGTTATGCAGAAGGATGAGGCTGGCGATTATTTCAACTGGGATGTGATTGGTACTTCCTGGCCAGTCCCGATTCGTAGTTCTCGTGCCATCATTACATTTCCAGATGAGGCGCCAGTCTTGGACTCGATGCGCTGTTATGCCGGCGCGCAGGGGAGTACAGATATGGGTGGTTGCGAACTGACGAAATCCGGGCAGACCATTACGGCGTCGATCGGAGCACTGAGTGCCAATGAGGGCGCGACGGTAAATATTCTGACTGAAGCAAATAGTTTTCAGCAGTATCTCGAGGAGTCAGATGCCCCGAAAGGTGAGTCGCTCACCGACGCTGGATTACCGGGTATACTTGCAATATTCATCTTTACGATCTTGCCATTTCTGGCTGTGCCATTGATCTTTGTGGTCATAGCTGTGGTGTATTTGCGTAATCGAGTGCAAACAAAACAACGCCAAAAACAACAAACCGTCATCGCTCAATATGAGGCGCCTGACAACCTGACGCCAGCACAACTCGGACTCCTTCAAGATAGTGTAGCTGGCATGACCGAAATAACCGCGACCCTTATTGACCTTGCGGTACGAGGATTCATCAAGATTACAAATGTCACGAAAGGTAGCTTCATCAAGACTATTGATTACCAGTTTGATCTCTTGAAGTCTACGAGCGATAAAGAACTACAGGGGTACGAACAGCAGCTTCTCTTGGCAATGTTTGGTGGTCATAAGCAGATTAATCTTCGCAAGATAGATCGCATGTCTATGTCGACTGCCGTTGCGGCGATTGCTAAGCAGCTGAAGCAGGAGCTACAACAACGCGGATACTTCGCGCAAAAACTCAAGTGGCTGAATGATCCGGACAATGTGACGCCAGATGGATATAAGGCGTGGGCGCGAGTTGAGGGCTTCAAGCTATTCTTGAGCGTGACGGAAAGAGATCGATTGAAGTTTACGGACGCACCAGCAAAGAACCCCGAACAATTTAGTAGGCTCCTACCATATGCGATAGCGCTTGGAGTCGAGAAAGAATGGGCGGCACAATTTGCTGGTATGGATGTAGCGCAGAATCTTAGTTGGTACAGTGATCCATCGAGCACGAGATTCAATAGCGTACTGCTCGTGAATAATCTGAGTGGCAGTTTCTCCACAGCTGTTTCGAGTGGGTTTTCTTCACCTAGCTCAAGTGGCGGCTCAAGTGGCGGTGGCTTCTCTGGTGGCGGTGGTGGCGGTGGCGGTGGCGGAAGCTGGTAGCTGATAAAACGCTGGCGACCCGGGGTATACTGCTTATGCTTGTCCGGACAAACTGTGTAGAATACAGCTATGCACGTAAATCAATATAGGGTTGCCGGCTCGCAATGGCGCAAGTAAACTCTTCGCAAAGTCAGACAAGCGGTGATTCGCGCTTGGATACGTTGCACGTCACGCTCGATATTGTAGATGAGCAGGTGATCGATGAGCCGACTGCCTCAGAAAAAATTGCATTCTTTCTGAGTTTTCTACCGCTTGTGGGATACGTTGGAGCGGCGATGGCTGCATTTGCAGTGCGCAATCATCATCGTGCAGGCACGAAGACACATGGCCTGACCTATGCTGCACTCGCTCTGCAAGTCTTTTATACGCTTCTTATGCTTACAGGTCTGGTGGTGAGTATGCAAATCCAGCAGTCTAGTCTTGCGCCAACGAAGCCAGCTGAAGCAACTGCACAGAGCTTCATAACTACAGTTCAAGCGAGTAACTTCACTGCGGCAAGGGCGTATTTTGCAAACCAAGTCAGTAATGCGCCTGAAGTCACATTGCCTATGTATCGGGCAGCCATGACGGGCACACCCTTGCTTGTAGAGAGTCGTATGATCGAGAAACCGACTTTTCAAGACCAATCATTCAGTGCGTATACAGACATGCCATTGAGCTATCAGCTTTGGCATATTGGTACGATAGAGACTAATTCTCAGTATCTGATAATAATCTTGTCGGAAGTTGCGCGTGATGATTGGCGGATCATCCAGGTGCAGAGTCTCGAGGCACCTGGTGACTCGAGTGCTAAGTCCGCAATCGATCAGGTGGTTGGTGCATTGCTGGCACCTGCTACGTAGCTCAAGCGTGATACAATCTAGTCGTGCAGCCGAGTATGAAACATCGGATTTTTGATTATACGCGCTTAGCCTTTTGGGTAGGGCTGATTGCGACTATGTATGTGTGTGTGGCACTGATTGATATAAGTGCACGTAATACTACTCTGCGCGAACGAGCTGATCAGCTCGAAGAGGATACGGTGAGGCTAGAGACTGAGATCGAGATCTTGCAGGCGCAAATTACATACTTCAAGACAGATGAGTTTCAGGAGCGATTAGTGCGCGAGAAGCTCGGTTTACAAGCTCCAGGCGAGCAGGTTGTGATTGTTGGTCGAGGCGACAGCGAACTTGGCGCAGAAGCGAATAGGAAGAATGAAACGGCACTTCTGCCGGAGACATCGCACGTGGATGAATGGATGACATTTTTGTTTGGCGAAGCTGAGTAGCTTTCGATTTCTTGACCATTTCTCTATAACAGGATAGAATATACGTTGCGCCGCGGGGTGGAGCAGTTGGCAGCTCGTCAGGCTCATAACCTGAAGGTCGCTGGTTCGAGTCCAGCCCCCGCTACCAGAAATGTACTTTTTCGGAAATCGTCGCCCGTATGGGCGGCTTTTTCCGAAAAAGTACATTTCTGGTGGAGCTGTTGAGACTTCTCTCGAACAAGAACCGAACGATCTGATGCGCAGGGCTGCGCCGAGAGGCACATTGCGCTCACAGCCCGATCAGCACACGCTCACCGCAGGGTCGACGAACGGTGTTCCCACCAGCGATCCGGAGGTCTGCCCATTGTTGTAAAACGCGTCTGCAGACACGTAGAAGGTGTCGTTCCACGGGCTCGATGCGATTCGATACCACCATGTGTTGCCGTCCTGGACGCGGAACCCCTCGACCCGACACCTGATCTGCACGGTCGTGTACGCCGGGATGCTGGGCCCCTGTGTCCCGCCGGCGGTGAGATAGTCGGTCCAGGTCGCTGCATCTCCACCGGTGGTCTCGGCGAACGTGCCCGGCGGAGACGGTGCGGCACTTGTGGTCGGTGACACCACCGTGGGCGGTGGGTTGGTAGACGCAGGCGGTCCTCCGGAGTTCGATGTCGTCGGGGATGGTGGCGGTCGCGGTGGGGCGACTGAGGTTGGCTTGGTGGATTGCGTCTCGCCGAGCGAAGTCGACGGCACGGCCTGCGTCGTTGAGGGACCGGGGGCGCTCGTCGGCCCAGCGACGACTGCTCCCCGAGACGTCGTCGGACGCGAGACCGGAGGTACCGCGCCGGTAGCCCGGTCCCTCACGTTCTGCTCTCCGCCGTCCGTAAGTACGAACGACAGGCCGGCGACGAGCAGCACGAACGCGACGGCGGCGAACGCAAACGCACCCCTCGGCCTTGAATTTGTGACGGCGAACGACTTGAGCAAGCTCTACGCTCCCTTGACACGTTCCGGACGCATGCGCTCGTTCTACTGGAACCCCGACCCAGGGGAACGGGCACTGATCGCGAGCGGCCTCTTCCCTTCGCTTCCGGCCGACGATCTAACCGAGCTCACCAAACACTTTTCCGATCAGCCAATCAGCTTCCTAGCCGATATCGCGAGCCATCACCTGACCCTTGTGCTGGGCGCTGAGATCGACGCCAACGACTTCCCGACGGTCCTTGCGAATGTGCGTCTCGGAGAGTACGACGACTTTGCCTCGGGATTGTCACTAGAGCAATTGATCTCAATTGGTGATTCGTATCGCAATTCCTACATCTATCAGAGCTACCTTTCCCTGGAGGGATCCGCATCATGACCGCTACCATGACGTACGCCGTCACTGCGTCCGCGACCACGACTCGCCTGCGTGCTATCGAATACCAGATTCGTTACTCGCTCAAGTCGATGGCTCAGATTGATAGCGACTACCTCGACCGCATAATTAGGGCCATTCGGATGCAGTTCTGTTCCGAAGTTTGGATCTACGCAGTTGATCCATTGAGCGGCGCCTGTGACCAGGCGGCACGATTGCGACTCGACTGGGAACGACATGAAGCCCTGAACATGGAAACCCCAACCATCGACCTTCGCGAAGCATACTACGGCAAGGAACTCGCGCCGACGCTTGAGGCGCTGATTGAGAGCTTCCTTGAAGGGCGTCGGCCCAATCATGAGATCGAGGTCCAACTGGGCGACATCATGCCGAAGTTCCGCAGCAATAAGGAGCTTCTCGATCGCACTCTCAGCGAACTTGGCTTCCGACTCTGTGACGCGCCGCCTTGGGCAGTAGGCGAAGTCGATTCAGAGGACGCCAAAGTGCTGCGCCTCGAGGAGATGTCTGGAGCACTGTATTGGGTCAAAGCAGGATGACGAGCCTGCTCCCGGGTCAAGCCAGCTGTTCGATTGACATTCTCCGCGGCTGTGGTACACTATAGAACTATGTTTCGAGGGCGGCTGCGGCGGCATTTGTAATGCGGATCTGCCGGAGCCGCGCTCGATCACGAAATCGAGACCGGAAGCACATCTGTGTGCTTTCGAGTAGTTCCGCGGCAGAAGGTGACCGGCCATGGCAGGCTCGTCGCAAGCCGAGCAGTCTCGACGGGAGGTCGCAGTCCCCCTTGAGAGAATGCTCCACCGAGTTCGATCCGGAGAATCACCTCAAATGGAGGTTGAGACTCTCACGAGCGAACTGTGGGATTTGGCCCACCGGGCGTTTGGCATCAGCCAGTCTCCAGTCGACTCGTTTCGGGATCGGCTGGAGGAGATCGACGCACGACAGGCCTAGCAGAGGGTCCGACGAGTGCATGACGCACTCGTCGGACTCACACTTCCAATTACGGCAGGGCAGACCCTGGGGAGCAGGACGCCGCCAGGCGATCTCGGCGGGGACGGAATCTTGGCGTCAGTCATTTTCAGATCAGTCCGCGGCGCTCTAGATCGTGCATCTCCCGAAGCAGTGCGACAACAAGCATGATCGCAACTAGCGCGTTGACCTTGGTGTACTGCGTATCGCAGACATGGTGGAGCGATGCGTGGCGGTTGTAGGCATCGGGCACTGCATCCCCGCGATTCGGCCAGAACGTGCCGAGTACCGGAGGAATACAACTCGTGATGAGGGCCGCCCGGAACATGTCTGAAGCGACTTCGCCAGGGTCCTGCACGAGAGATTCCGCCGCCTCGCGGAGCGTGTCGTATCCCATGTGCGCCTGGAGGATCGTGGTGACCAGCGCCGCAGCGAGTGCCTGACCCGAGGCGGTGTGGCCGGCTCGAATCGCTCCAGCCGCATCGGACGCGAATGGCACGAGTGGCGAGAAGCCGCCGGTGACCTCGCCAAGCAACCGATCGCAGGCATCGAGCAAGGGGAGCTCGGCAAGCGCATCGAGCGCCGTATCGCGGCAATCGATGCAGCCATGGTCAGTCTGCCGGAGTCGCTCCGCCCGGAGGACGGCTGGGACTACCAGGCGCTTGTGAGCGTCAACGGGGTCTCGGTCGGAGATGGTGACTCGTGGGTCAACCACGCCGAACCGTTCGACGAACACTGCGAAGGCCGCGATGCTCAAGTTGTGTACGCCGTTCCGGCTGCCGACGGCGAACTGGTGGCCCTCGCTTACTACAAGTGGGGCTACTGGAACGTCAACCTCCGCTGGCGCGAGACGACCGACAGCTCGCCTGTCGCGACTCACGCCTCGGAGGAGTCGGCATCCGCCACCGAGCCTGTTGACATGGAGGACGCCTTGCAACGCCTCCAGGACAGATTCGGTCCGAACCGGTAAACGACTATAACTATCCTTGAACCCAACAAGGTAAAAAATCTTGCAGGTAACTGCAAGCATGAAGCCTCAAGGTTTTGTGAGGGGAAGCTCATCGCGGTAGGCGAGCTAAAGTGTACGTTCCAATGCAAGGTGGAGTATGGCACAGAACCGTCCGGTTTCTCTCGAACCCGGGTCTGATCTGAAGAGATAAGACGAAGTTGAGAGATACGCCCCAACCAACGCTTGCCGTCCAGGCAAGCTCCGAAAGGAGTAAAGATTGGTTGGGGCGTTTTTCTTTGTCTATCCTTGAGACCCTTTGCGCAAAGTGTGTGTCTCTTTTGCGATTGAGATGTGGTCGGCTTAGCTGCATCTATCGGATTGCGCGCTCGTGCAGATGACTTTGTCGATCAGGCATTTGATAATACTCTTGCTGGGCACATCGTAAACAGTATGAGTAATATTGAGGATGTAAATACTGGAGATGCTAACACCGATGGGGTGCCCGACAAGAATCAATCATCGGTCATGTCATTCTTGTTGCAGACACCTGGAACAGGTACTCGCATGACGTTTGTTAGCTCCGGTTGCACCGATACGGCATGAGCAGATGCGATTGACGCACACATATTTTGATTATCTCCGTCACAAACGACCACTTGTCGCCGAAAACCCACGTATACATTACACATTTTGACATCACCTCAGGGTCGTAACCTTCCCAATCTTGCGCTACAAGATCTCATTTGTGATCGAGCGACAAGACACGCGATAGGGCTAGATTTGTATCGTCCAATCTGGTATAACTACATAACGTGCAAGAGGGGAAATAGTGCTTCTCCTTTAGTCGTGCCGACAAGTACTTTACACTAAGATAGTCGTATGGCTGCGTAGCTCAGTTGGTTAGAGCAATGGACTCATAAGCCAGAGGTCGGTGGTTCAAATCCACCCGCAGCCACCAACGAGACAGCTTTAGAACCCCGGTCAATGGAACATTGGTCGGGGTTCTTGAGTTCTCGAACCAGTTCGTCGGCGAGGTCGGCGTGATGGTTATGGGCTGATCGACCGCTCGAGCTATACAGTTCATTCTGTGTAGCTCATCTTTTCTCGCGTTCCCAACCTGGGGGGTACGAGGATGTTTTTTATGCTTACAGTATATTGACAAAATAATATATAAGTAGTAGAGTGATACATTAACTTCGGGTGTTGACGACTTACTAACCATAAGCAAACAGAGCCCGTCCGCCATAAGTTAATGTTCGTCTTTTGTCATCTAGGATTAATATATTGAGAGAGGTTAGAATGCGAAACAGGTATACGAAGGGGGGCATCATGAAAAAAGTTTTGGGTTTGGCCGCAGTCATAGCGCTAGCTGTTGGCGTGCTTGCGCCTGTCTCGACTGAGGCGAGTGCAAATTTGATTGCCAATAATTCGTTTGAGACTGCCTCGGGCAATAGTGCTCCAAACTGGACTATAGGGACGTGGGGTACAAACACATCCACCGCCAGAATCATGACGTCTGGCTCACAGTCTGGTACGCGGTCTGGGCGCGTTACGATCTCGAGCTACACGAACGGCGATGCCAAGTGGCGTTTTAAACCAGTCGTAGTCACTTCGGGCAAAACGTATACATTTAGTAATTGGTATAAGTCCAATGCTGTGACAGAGCTGGATGCGGAAGTCATTATGCAAGATGGTTCGACGCAGTATCTTTGGCTCGCAACCGTGCCGGCCAGCTCGGCCTGGAAGCAAAATGCGCTGACATTTACAGCTCCCGTGAATGCAAAAAAGGTTTCGATTATACATATTTTGTACTCGACCGGATGGCTGCAGACCGACAATTACTCATTGATCGCTCAAGATGCGCCGTCGCCAACGACGACCGTTACGCCTCCAACTACCACGGTCACACCACCTACCACTACCCCACCCTCTCCGACGGTTGTGCCTCCGACTACCACTGTGCAGCCACCAGCACCATCGACTAATCTCATACCAAATGCATCAGTCGATGAGGGTGCGGCCAATGTGATTAATGGTTGGCTGGCAGGGTATTGGGGCTCACTGACTGCGCAATTCACCACTCCGACGCAAGGTGCGCAATCTGGATCGCGCTATGCGCGAGTTGATGTTATTAACTATACTAGCGGTGATGCGAAATGGCTCACACCGGCAATTACTGTGACTGCTGGCAAAACCTATACATTCTCCAGCTACTATCGAGCCAACGTCTCTACGGCTGTTGACGTTGAAGTAACGTTCAATGATGGGAGCGTGCAGTATGGCTGGCTTGGTGACACGCCTGCACAATCGACTTGGACGAAATTTACAGCACATTACCAAGCGCCTGCAAATGTAAAGTCAGTCCGCTTCTTCCACGTCATCAACAAAAACGGCTGGCTTGAAACCGATACCTATAGCCTAGTCGACTCTACGGCCACAACTCCACCTACTCCGCCTCCTGATCCTGGACATGCACCATTCTCGCGTCCACTGGTATCGATCGAATTTGATGATGGTTGGGCGAGTGCATATCAGTATGGTCTGCCGGCGGTCGAGAGCTTCGGCTGGAAGCCGACACAATACATCATCACCAATACTGTTTTGAATAACGACAACTATGGTGGTGCATACATGACCGCGGCACAGGTCAAAGACTGGAATGCTCGCGGTGATATCGGCAGTCATAGTCTCGACCATAGCCACATACCGACTTTGTCCTATGATCAAATAGTTGCGCAGCTGACTCAAAGTAAGTCATATCTCGATAGCCTCCTTGGCGAGCCAACCAGCCTCTATGTGTCGCCTTATTGCGAATCAAGCGCTCAGGTGGTGAGTGTTGCTCGGGCGCTCTATCAGAGCGTACGAAACTGTGACAGCTACACCAACTATAAGGCGTCGTTTGATCGTTGGAACTTGCATAGCTTTATCATTCTCAGTACAACAACCGATACAGAGATCGTGCAAGCACTCAATAATGCTAAGGCTACCAATGGCTGGCTGATTCTTGTCTGGCACGAAGTTGCTGGAGATGACCCCTCGAAGCTGTATAGCGTGAGTCAGTCCAAGCTTCTGCGTCAGCTGCAGCTCGTAAAAGACAGCGGCATTCATGTAACGACTACGCAGGCAGCCCTCAACGAATCGCTGGGGCAGTAACCACTCATTCTAATAGAATAAATACACCCTTTAGTGAGGTGTAGTTTGGTATATACTAATAGCATGAGTAAGATAACAAAGCAGGCGCTCATTTTCTTTTGTTTCGTGAATGCTGTGCTTTTTATCTTTACACACCTCCCGCTCAATAAAGCTCGAGCTGTCGGTACGACACTGACAGTCAGCTCAATCAATGATGGCGACGATGCGAATGCTGGCGACGGCATCTGTGAGACGTCTACGCCGGGCGAATGCACCTTGCGGGCCGCTATTACTGAGTCAAATGCTAATACGGGCACCGATACGATTGAATTCAACATTTCGGGCGGCGGCGTGAAAACAATAGGTCTTACAGATGAATTACCCGCAATCACTGAGCAGATAGTGATCGATGGATATACACAGACTGGAGCAAGTGAGAATACTGCACAGGCGCCTTTGGCGATTAATAGTGTTATTACTATCGCAATTAATGGGAGTACACTTGGCCAGAACAAACTTGGTCTTCGGGTGGGTGGTGCGAATTCTGTCATTAAGGGCCTTTCGATATCGGGCTTTGATGCAAGTGATGGTCAGCATGGTAATTTACTGATATCGGCAAACAATGTGCAGATCAAGGGCTGCTACATCGGTGCCGATGCTAGTGGAAATGCATATGGTGCTGGTGATAACAAGGCTGGTATCGGGGTCGTAAATGCTACGGGTGTAGAAATCGGTGGGATTAATCCAGCCGATAGAAATGTTGTGATCAATAACCACCAAGACTACTCTGCTACAGCGGCAGGCATCATGGTATTACCAGGCTCAGAAGCAATAATACAAGGGAATATTGTAGGCCTTGGAAAAGATGGTAGTACTGATTTGGGCGGGTATTATGGAATCATACTTCTCGGAAGTAACAGCCAGATTGGCGGGTCAAGTAATGGGGAGCAGAATATTGTTTCAGGAGCTCATTCTGCTCAAATCTTGCTCATTAGCTCAGGAACCGTTTCTGGCAATGTGGTGCAAGGAAATTATGTAGGTCCTGGAGCAGGGGGTGAAATCAAGCCTAGCATAGATAGTGGCGCAGGCATTGCCTTGGTTGGGGCTGGTGGATCACTAGTCGATAATCTAATTGGTGGAGACAACCAAGGTGAGGGGAATACGATACGAGCCGTAAAGGGGATAGGTATTGCAGTACAGGAGATGAATGATCCGGCTCCAAATAAAAACGCAATTCTAGGAAACTCTATTTATGACATTAAGGTTAATGAATACTTTAGCGATTTTACGTCTATCAACCAAGGTATTGATCTGTTTAGGCTAACAAGTGTCAATCCATATTCATTCTCGGCCCAAGGGGTTACAGGTAATGACATTAATGACACAGACACAGGGGCTAACGACTACATTAACTCGCCCACGCTTCGCACCGCTCAGCAGGTTAATAACACAATTACTATCACGCTCGATTTAGATGCTAGTGATAGCCCGTCAAATAGTTATCGTATCGAGTTCTTTGCTAACGATGAGGCATCTGTTTTTGGCGCTGGACCGGGACAAGAATTTATTGGTAGCCAAGTCATAAGCCCTGGCAGCAATCAGCCAGTTGTATTGAATGTGTCTGGTAATTATAGCTTCAAGTCACTATCGGCTACTACGACAGCGATTGATAATACCACGAGCACTGGATTCGGCTCTACATCCGAATTCGCGAGAAATATTTCCATAGGTAGTGCGGAGGATACTGATGCTGATGGAATTATTAATAGTGTCGAAGATGCTGCACCAAATAGCGGCGACACGAATGACGATTCGATTGCAGATCGCTTGCAGCCAGCCATAACAGCCTTTAAGTCGGGCGACGACAGCACCTGGCAAACAGTGATGACATCTGGTTGTAGCGAAAATAGCTCCGTTTCTTCACTGGGGCCAAACGCCTTTCCTAAGCAAGATGCAAACCATAACTATCCCTTTGGCCTGACTGATTTCACTTTGCGCTGTTCGAAGGGTGATACTGCAAATGTGACAATCTATTATTTTACTGATCAGGGTGTTGACTCACTCCATCCACGCAAGCTCTTGACCGGTACTGAAGAGTACGTTGATTTGCCAAATGCTACCTTGCAGCAGGCGCAACTCGGTGGTCAAAATGTCCTGAAGCTCACATATAGTATCCAGGACGGCAGTGCGTTTGATGATGATGGAGGGCTCAATGGGCTAATTCATGATCCAGTTGGTCTGGCTACCAATAATGCAAACGCTACCTTGCCAACCGTTGGCGCACCCCACGTCCTCTTGCCGGTCGGCTTAGCGATACTCGTGACCTTGATCTATGCCTACTACGACTACATGCGTCACAAGAAACCGCTAGTCGCAGAAAACCCACACATTCACTATACTTTCTGGCATCATCTGCGCGTCGTAACGCTACCAATTATGAAATATCGGTTTTCGATCGTGGTAGAACGACGAGACTCGGCGCCGATAGCTAGCTAGGCTTTGCACCAAGTAACCTTCAGGCCGTACAATAGTAGCTAGTATGCTTGAGCGTTTTGTACAACAGCTAGAGGAGCGTGATTTGCTGCCCGCGCACAAAACATATATCGTCGCCGTTTCTGGCGGGGTAGATTCGATGGTCTTGCTTGATCTTTTATCGCGTTTGGCGCCAAACTGGGGGTGGATGCTCATTGTGGCCCACCTAGATCATGCGCAGCGACCAGGATCAGATCAGGTAGCGATGTATGTCGGGGCTACGGCCGATCAATATGGACATAAATTTGTGACCAATCGACTGCGTGCGGCTGCCTTGAGTGAAAGCGCCATGCGTGATAGGCGTTATGCCTGGCTTCGCGAAATGCAGAAGGCACATGATGCCCTAGCGATTGTTACGGCGCATCATGCCAATGATCGGCTCGAGACGGCGATTTGGCATGCGATTCGTGGAAGTGGTCGGCATGGATTGACCAGCTTGCGAGCAAGACATACCGACATCATTCGACCAATTATGGCATTTCGCAGAGGAGACATCCTGCTTTATGCGCATCAGCGCGACTTACAGTGGCGAGAAGATCCATCTAATGCCGACACTGCATACACGCGCAATCTGATCCGTCACGAGCTGTTGGGTCAAGTGCCGCAGTGGGATCCTTATTATCATCATAATCTTACGAACTGGCTGAATCATCTTGAGGCAGTCAACCGGCGAGTAGATAACTTGCTTGACCAGGTATTGGATCAGGTCGGTAGCGAGCATGGTACGGGCTATAGTTTTCGACTAGCTGCCTTACAGCAACTTACTTCACCAGTACTCACAGAGCTATTGGCGTATGTTGCACGCCGATTACATGCCGGAAAAGGTCTTACGCAGCGCAATCTTCGAGCGGCTGAGCAATGGGTGCGTACTGCCCCGACCGGCAGCTTTACGGAGGCTTTGCCTGGCTTGATGCTGACCCGAGAATATGATAGAGTGAACCTCGTTGTCAGTACTGCGCCGGTTGATATTGAGCTTATCGATGACCACTTACCGCTCATGGCGCAAAAACCTGTCGCATTTGGTCGATTCATCCTACACATGATGCCAAGTCATCGAGCAGATGATGAAGCTTATCACTTAGCTGCTGGTGAATATTATGTCCGTCGTTGGCAAGCTGGTGATAGAGTACAGCCTTTAGGCATGGCCGGCTCGAAAAAAGTACAGGACATTTTTGTTGATAATAAAGTGCCACGAAGTGATCGATTGGTGTGGCCGCTGATTGTTTCGACTACAAACGATATCGCGCTCATCCCGGGTCTTGTACGTGATCGACGATACGCGGTTGTGCCGGACAAAGATACGTTGGCAGTAGCAGTGAAAGGGGTATAAATGATGCAATTCTTGAAGCGCATTCCACGTAACACGTGGTATATCATTATCGCACTCGTCGTGCTGGTCATGCTGGGAATAGTTGGTGACGGTACTCAATCGAAGCCACAATCCGTCTCGATTTCAAAAGTTATCGAACAGGTGAATCAAGGACAAGTTGATAAGATTGAGTTGAATGGCGATAAGCTAACGATCTTCCTTAAGGGGGGAGGGAAGCAGGAGGCTTTTAAAGAAAGCTCAGCATCACTCAAAGATTATGGGGTTGATTATTCTAAGGTTACCGTCGAGCCCAAAAATCCGGATGATGGCTCAAGTCGTTGGCTAGATGCTGTCTTTACTTTCTTGCCGGTCGTGATGATCATTGGGTTCTTCTGGTTTGTCATGCGTCAGGCGCAAGGTCAGAATAATGCAGCTATGAGCTTCGGCAGATCCAAAGCGCGCGTAGCTGGTATCGAGAAAGAAAAAGTAACTTTTACAGAAGTGGCTGGTGCGAACGAAGCCAAGCAAGAGCTGTCAGAGATCGTGGAATTCTTGAAGTGGCCACAGAAGTTTGAAGCGCTCGGCGCCAAGATTCCGAAGGGGGTGCTGTTGTTTGGCTCGCCGGGTACTGGTAAAACACTTCTGGCGCGAGCTGTCGCCGGTGAGGCTGGCGTCCCGTTCTTCTCTATTTCCGGCTCGGAGTTTGTCGAAATGTTTGTTGGCGTTGGTGCAAGTCGTGTGCGAGATCTGTTTGCGAAGGCTAAGAAAAACTCACCGTGTATTATATTTATTGATGAAATTGATGCGGTTGGACGCCAGCGTGGTACCGGCCTGGGTGGCGGTCATGATGAACGCGAACAAACACTCAACCAGATTTTGGTAGAGATGGACGGGTTTGAGCAGGGTACAAACGTGATCGTGATGGCTGCGACTAACCGACCGGATGTACTAGATCCAGCTCTTTTGCGACCAGGTCGTTTTGACCGCCGTGTGACGATTGACTTGCCGGACATGAATCAGCGCGCAGAAATTCTCGAAGTGCATACCAAGCAAAAACCGCTTGATAGTTCAGTAGACCTGATGGAGATTGCTCGCAAAACACCAGGCGTGTCGGGTGCTGACTTGGCAAACATTACGAACGAGGCTGCGATTTTTGCGGCTCGCCAGGATCGCAAGAAGATCCAGCAGTCTGACTTCCATGAAGCTGTTGAGAAAGTTGCCCTTGGTCCGGAGCGCAAGAGCCATGTGCTCAATGATACCGAGAAGAAAATCACCGCCTATCACGAAGCCGGTCATGCACTGTTGTCACACTTGCTTCCTAACTGCAACCCAGTACATAAGGTGTCAATCGTATCACGTGGCATGGCTGGTGGTGTGACGTGGAGCTTGCCAATCGAGGATAAGCATATGCATTCGGTGGCTGACTTCTTAGACGATATCACGATGAGTCTTGGTGGTCGCACGGCTGAGAAGATCATCTTCGGTGACATCACGACCGGTGCCGAGTCTGACCTCAAGCACGCGAACGGCTTAGCTCGCCGCATGATAACCGAATATGGTATGGGCGTAACACTTACCAACCAAGTTTTCGGACACCCTGAAGGCTCGGTGTTCTTAGGCAAATCATTCTCCGAGGGGAGGAATTACTCAGAGCAAACTCAAGATAAGATTGACGACGAAGTTCAGAAGATTATCATTGATGCCTCGAAGCGCGCCGAAGAGACAATTGCCAAGCATCGCAAGAAACTCGATTTGATTGCCGAGAAACTAATGAAAGAGGAGACTATTGAAGGCCCAGAATTCGCGAAACTCTTTGAGTCACTTGAGAAGAAAAAGAAGGACCCAAAGGGAGTAGCTGCGGTGGAGGGTGAAGTTTAGGATCATCGCAGATTCTTCGGAGAAACGCTAGCCGACCCGAGATGATCGAGGTACAATAGTAAGGAAAGTGCATGAGATTCATGCGAGAGGTTGGTCGCCAGTCACTGTGCGTGACGTATAAAGGGCGACCAATCTTCGTATGAGCTAAAAAACTTATGCTCACACGGTATCTTTGTGTGCGCTTCCAAAGAAAAACTATGAGAAACTCCGTCAAAGCCATCATCAATCGCATCAATAAGCAGCGCTCTATTTCTATGGCGGCGCTGCTTATCTCGCTGTCGTATCTGACGAGTCGATTACTCGGTCTGGTACGAGATCGATTATTGGCTTCAAACTTTGGCTTGTCTGCTCAGACAGATGCGTATTCGGCTGCGTTTAGGATCCCAGACCTATTATTTACTTTGTTAGTGTCTGGTGCTTTCGCAGTGTCGTTTATTCCGGTTTTCGTCGGCTACATCGAGCGCAAGAAAATTGACGAAGCCTGGGAAGTTGCGAGTATTGTACTCAATCTCATCATTATCCTCACCATTATTCTAGGTCTAGCGACCTTCATTTGGACTGAGCCGCTGGTGCGTATCATTGCTCCGGGATTTGATCCTGAACGGTTTCACCTGACTGTCAATCTGACGCGCATTATGCTGGTCACGCCTTTATTGTTTGGGATATCGTCTGTACTGGGGGCGATCCAGCAGTCGTTTCAGCGTTTTATTCTTTTCGCGCTGGCGAGCGTGTTTTATAACGTCGGTATCATAATAGGAATTGTATTTTTTGAGCAGTTTTTTCAGACTCCAATATATGGCGTCGCGTATGGTGTGGTTGCGGGCACGGCGCTGCAAGCCATTATGCAGTTCATTGGCATTATAGGTCTTGGTTTTCGTTATCATTTGTCCGTGAAATTGTGGCACCCAGCAGTAATGCGAATATTCAAACTGATGGTACCTCGGTCGCTCGATCTCGGCCTCGAACAGATCAATACAATAGTCGTCACTGCGATTGGTTCACAGCTTGCGGCAGGGTCACTGACTAGTTACTACTACGCGAATAATCTCAAGAATGTGCCCCTCGGCTTGTTTGGTGGAGCTATCTCCACGGCGGTCTTTCCGTCGTTGATCCGGGCGGCGAAGTCAAAAAATAAATCACGATTGCCATCGCAAATTGTGCAAACGATTCGTTTCGTGCTCTTTTTTGTGCTGCCGTCGGCTGCGATCGCGATCATTATGCGCGGATATATCGTTCGCTTGTTGTTGGGCTTTGGTGATCAAACGACTGCAGATGTGCTGGGCTGGCTAGCCGCGGTGATTGTATCGCAAAGCGTGTTCTTTATTGTGGCTCGTATTTTTTATGCGCTTGAAGACACTAAGACGCCGCTCTATACGAGCTTGGCAACCTTTGGCTTCAATATTATTCTTTGTTACATTTTGTCTGCTGAGTATGGGGTGCTTGGGCTCGCCATGTCATTGTCGACTGTCACAACACTGGAGCTGATCATCTTGCTACTCTTACTGCGCCGAAAGATCGGTAGCTTTGGTTTACGCAACATCATTCAGGGTGGAGTACGTATGGTTATGGCGTCGATCGCCATGGCGGGGGTGATGTACATATTGATCACGAATTACTTCCCATTATTCCGTGATGAGCGTGGCTGGCGAGTGCTTGGACCGAAGTTCCTCATCGTTTCGCTTGTCGGACTCGGAGCGTACTTATTGGTTTGCTGGCTCCTGCGCTTGGATGAAATACGGACGGTCGTGCGCTATACTCAGCGTAGGTATTTGAATCGCTTGCGTCGGAATATTGGTGCCTAAGGGGGCTTATGAAGAATATTAGAAACTTTTGTATAATTGCCCATATTGATCATGGGAAGTCGACCCTGGCTGACCGCCTGCTTGAAGAGACGGGTACTGTCGCGGGTCGAGACATGCGTGCGCAGTTGCTCGATACAATGGAACTCGAGCAGGAGAAGGGTATCACCATTAAGCTCCAGCCGGCGCGGATGCAGTGGAAGGATCATGAGCTCAATCTAATTGATACGCCTGGGCACGTTGACTTTAGTTATGAGGTCAGTCGATCGCTTGAGGCTGTCGAAGGTGCGATCTTGGTCGTCGATGCAACGCAGGGGATACAGGCTCAAACACTCGCAAATGTATACATGGCCATCGAAGCTGGGCTCAAGATTATTCCGGTTGCAAATAAGATCGATCTACCTGCTGCCGAGCCAGATCGCGTGGCTGCCGAGATTGGACAGTTGCTCGGTGTTGAGCCGTCGACAGTCAGTAAGATCTCCGCCAAAACGGGCGAGGGTATTCACGAGCTGCTCGATCGACTGGTGGATGAAGTGCCAGCACCAAAAGGTGACGTAGATGCGCCGACGCAAGCACTTGTCTTTGACTCGCTTTACGACGGCTATCGTGGCGTTATTCTCTATGTACGCATCATGAATGGACAGATTAAGAAGAACCAAGAAATACGCTTGATCCAATCCGGAAGCGCGTCATTGGCGCTCGAGGTTGGGCACTTCACTCCGGCTCGCGTCGAAGATCCGGCACTGACTACCGGACAAGTAGGGTTTATTACGACCAATATTAAGTCGGTGCAGTTCGCTCGCGTCGGCGATACGGTGACGCTTGGTTTGACCCCGAAGACTGAGGCTCTGCCGGGATACAAAAAAGTCCAGCCGCTGATTTTTGCTAGTCTCTACCCAACGAGCCAAGAAGAATATCCGAAGCTCAAAGATTCGCTTGAAAAGCTGGCACTGAGTGATGCGTCGCTGACGTTTACGACCGAAAACTCAGCAGCGCTCGGGTTTGGTATGCGCATTGGTTTTCTCGGACTCTTACATCTCGAGATTATCAAGGAGCGTCTGGAGCGAGAGTTTGATCTTGATTTGATCGTGACGAGTCCAAGTGTGAGCTATAAGGTGAAGCTTACGAATGGGGATGAGCTGACGATTGAGCAGGCGAGCGCACTGCCAGATGCGAGCGCTATTGATTCGATCGCTGAGCCTTGGGTGAAGGGCGAAGTTGTGACGCCAGCAGAGTATATTGGCGGCATCCTGCAGCTTGTTATCGATGCGCGTGGGCGGCAGACGAAGCTAGAATATCTTGATCCGACACGTGCTGTGGTTGGCTTTACGGCACCGCTGGCGGAGATTATTACCGACTTCTATGATGACCTGAAGAGTCAGACATCGGGTTTTGCGAGCTTAAGTTATGAGTGGGACGAATATCATGAGGGTGATCTGGTGCGCGTTGATATCTTGCTTGCCGGTGAGCGAGTTGACTCGCTGGGTGCAATCGTGGCGCGCTCGAAGTCAGAGGTGTTTGGTCGCAAACTATGCGAACGGCTCAAAGAACTCATTCCGCGCCAAAACTTCGAAGTGGCGGTGCAGGCAGCGATTGGTGCGAAGTTTATTGCTCGCGAAAACATCTCGGCGCTGCGTAAGGATGTGACCGCCAAGCTCTATGGAGGTGACGTATCACGTAAGAAGAAACTCTTGGAGAAGCAGAAGAAAGGTAAGGCACGCATGAAGCAGATTGGAAAAGTTTCGATCCCGAGTGATGTGTTTATGCAACTTATTAAGAAGGGTGACTAGATATGAAAGTACGTATCGCACTCTTGCCTAAGTCCGAACAAAGTGAGCGGCTTACGCAATATTCGCAAGCACTTCCGATGAAGGGGGACGGCTATCGTCTTGATGCGGATCATTTGCCGCACATTACACTTGTTGCCTGGGAGGTTGATGGTGCGGCCAGCGCTGAAGAAGTTTGGCACTTGCTCGATGATGTATTTTTACCTGAAGTACATTGCGCAGTCGAGGGGATAGTATACGAAAATGAAGGCGCAAATGGCGGTTACATTATGGCTCGTATCGAAGGGCCCGATGAGCTGAAGGCATTCACTAGAACTGTACACGAGGCAATAACTTCGAAGGTCGGTCAGACTGATCTCGACAAATATACACAACGTACGCCTCATCTCACTATTGGCGTAGATATGCTGGGTGTGTCGGAGCTCCCGCCGTCACCGATAAAAGCTTTAGAATTTGATCGCATTGCGCTGGTTGAGTCAGGGGGTTTCGGCGCTGCGACCCGGATTATTTACGAGCAGCCATTGGCGTAATCTCTCTAAGCGAGTAGACTCATAGTCATAAGAGGAATCTACGTATGTTTTCAATAAAGAATACTCATCGCTATAAACCGTACGGCGAGGCATCAATGCTTATAATCATTGTACTTATACTAATAATAATTGGCCTGGTCGTCTGGTATGCCTTTTGGGGTAAGCCAAAAGCTGCCGCACCTTCGACGGATCCGGCGGCTGGCGTAATGGCAACTCCGACTTCAGGCCCATACTCCGGTTGGAAGAGCATGACTCTCAAGTATGAAAAGTTTAGCCTCAAGTATCCGGCTGATTGGAAAGTCGTTGATACTTCGGCGGTTGATCCAAGCATAGGCAGTTACGATAAGGTGACTCTGACATCGCCGGACGGGTTTGCTGTCACTGTGCGTACGAATGTCTGGGGGATTGGCGGGTCATGTGAAGACTGTAAGGCATTTGAAACTACGTATACCACAATTCTTGGAGAGAAGACAGGCGTGAGCATTTTTGGTACCTCTCAGGGCGCAAGTGGTATCGGTGCTATGCGAGCCGATCTCGATGGGCAGACTATATATGAATGCATCGGCCTTTGTACGCTGCCCGGTAAGAATAGTACAAACAAATTAAACAACAATCAGCCGGGACTCATTATGGCTACGGGCGGCTACCCGCTGTCTGAAGCGGACGCTATCAAGCTGGGATCGACTAGTAAGTTCATGGGCTATGACACCTTCAAGAATGATCCAAATGTTGCAACAGCTCGTAAGATTTTCGAGTCGTTTAGCTACTAGTCCATCATTCTGCTCCATGCTTGCGCGCAAATTGCTTGAGCTCGCACAATAGAAAGAATATGAAAATTCGCTGGCTCTTTTTGGCTGCGCTTTGCTTACTGTATTACACCTATGTACGTGATACAGCTGATCTTGCAATGATACGCTTATCAAATCTCCAGCAAATGTACGCCAATTCGCTTGCAAGCTATAACGAACCAATCGGCACGCTACCTTAGTAGATGTAGTTGAATTCAGACTCGTCAGCCCAGCGGTAGCTCAAGCGATTCCAGCCGACATAATTCATTTCACTGACGTAGACTTTGCCCTCCTGCACTTGTTCGACGTATGCGACATGACCGTAGCGTCCGACGGTGGTCTGAGCGATTGCGCCTGGTCGGGCGTACTCTCCGGTGGTGAACCCAGCCGCTTGCGCCCTACGAAGCCAGTCGCGAGCATTGCCCCAGTTTTGTGGGATCGGACGGCGCTTGGATACATACATGGTGCAGTGGCCGTAGGAATATCCGCTGGCAGTATATTGCATACCGGTACTTGGTTTGTCTTCACTCGGCTTATCGGTGGCGGGGAGTGTGAGGGCATCGGCGTAGGTACTTGATTCGGACGGGCTCGGAGTCGGGGTTACAGATCGGGTGACTACTCGGGTACTTGGCACAGACTGACTTGTCTGGAGGTTATTCGCCTCGAGGTATTTGGAAGTAGTTTGCTCAAAGTCAGCTCGACTGGTTTGGAATGATACAGCGAATACAACGAAGTACACCATGATCATAAGGGTGGCCTTGATGCGAGTATTCTCTGCAAAGAAGTTTTGGATACGGCGAATCGGCCCGTCCTGACGACGGTGCAGTGAGAGCTCATATTGCCTGAGCAGCTCGCGCTGTTCCTGGGATGCGGTGTTCGATTGCATTATATATAAACTCCACTCAAATAAGCAGAATTGACTATAGTATCACTTTATTGAGTATTTTACAATGTTTATTCGCTACTTTTGGTGGCGGTTGAGAATGAGCTGAAGATGCTTATGTTATAATTTCAGTGATTAATAGGTATGTACCATGAGGAAACCACCTGGGCTTGCGCATCTAGCAATAATTATCGTTATCGTCCTCGTAGTGATCGGCGGGCTGGCGTACTACGCGCTGCGACCAAAACAGAGTGCCCAGCTTGAACAGCAGCTAGAAGCTACAGTTTTACCCTCTTTGGCGCCTAATTCAAATCAGGATGGTTTTCAAAGAATTACGAAGAACAACTTTAGTATCTCTATTCCTCTCGGGTGGAGAGAGGTTAGACCTAGTGGGGTTGCCGGCGATGAATACGCAGGCTTTGAATCGGAAGCTGGTGATTTTATCACGATTGACATACAATCTGGCGGCAGGGGTTTTATCGCAGATGCGACGTGGAGATATGGCTACAACGAAGATGGCACAATTTTCTTGATTGAAGAACAGAAGGATACTGTGTGCGACCGGTCGCAGGATGAAGGGGTCTTCTGTGGCTATAAAGATGGCAAGCTAGACCTGCACATCTCACTTCCAGGTGAGGGCTATCGAGGTAAATGGGCATCTATTTTTGCTGGCAATACGAAGAACGAACAGGCCGATCGACAGGTATTTCGTGATATATTAGCTACATTTAAACAAAATTAGAAGATTGCAAGTTAGCACTCTTGACATGGGAGTGCTAACTTTTTTACAATGATTGTGTTGGCACTCGACTACAATTAGTGCTAATATGTGTGTAGCGTTTGGGTAGAAAAGCGCGAGACTGGCCTAGTGCACTGCTTAAAACCATCCTCCAAGTAGGTTTTTGCGCGGTTAGTCTCGGCCCAAACTCACAAGTTATGATGACACCACGCCAAGTAGCAATTTTGACCGAAATTATTCGTCAGTATTCAGAGAGTGCTGAGCCGGTGAGTTCGCATGCTCTACTGAAGAAATTTGATGTGTCATCCGCGACGATTCGCTCCGAAATGGCAGCCTTGGAGCGAGATGGCTACATCTATCAGCCCCACATTTCGGCTGGACGAGTTCCTACAGATAAAGGCTATCGTTTTTATGTAAACAATCTTGCCGAGCCAGATGCGAAGCCTCGATATGAGTTGACGGTAGAGAAGCGCGTAGCAAGCTTACGGGATCATGTGGATCGAGCGGTGAAGATCGCTACCGAAACACTCTCAGAGATGACCGGTAACACTGCTTTTGCAACGCTCTCCGACACCGTTTATTTTCATAGTTTGCACCAACTCTTCTCGCAGCCAGAATTCGCTGATAGCTTGAGAGCAGCATCGGCCGCACGGTATCTTGATTCTCTCTCGTCCTGGCTCTTAGAGCAAAGTCCGGATGAAGATCTGGCAATCTTCATCGGTCGCGAAAATCCATTTGCGCGTACCAGTGGGATGGCGATGGTGGTGGCACGATTCGAGAGCCCATATAGCTTGCATAGCGCGATCGGTATCGTCGGGCCTACTCGCCAGGACTATGCCAAAGTTACAGCGCTCGTCGAACTGACCGGTAAGAAACTAGAGGAGGTTCTCCAATAATGAAACCAGATAAGAACAAGCCTGCAGCAAAGGCACCGAAACTCCCGAAGAAAGACCCGATGGCGGAGTTGACGGCTGATCTCCAGCGCGTGCAAGCAGACTTCGAAAACTACAAGAAGCGAGTCGCCAGTGAGCGCGCAGAGCTCATGAATAGTGCGAAGCTTGCGGTACTCACGGATCTGCTGCCCGCGCTCGACAACTTTGATCGAGCGGCTACACACCTACCAGACCATTTGCAGAATGACCCGTGGGCACAGGGGATGAGCTATGTCGGTACTCAGCTCGAGCAGATCCTCGATGATATGGGGGTCAAGAAATTCACCCCGCAGATCGGTGAGGAATTTAATCATGAGACGATGGATGCTCTCGAGCGCATAGCTTCGGATCATCCGCCGGAGACTATCGCTGAAGTTCTCACGCCGGGCTATCAGATACAGGGACAGACCGTTCGCCCGGCTAGCGTGAAGGTATCGCAAGGAAATGAAAATGAGCAAAAAGAAGCTAAGCAAGAAGGAGAAAAATAATGGCAAAGATTATCGGAATTGACCTCGGTACAACGAACTCAGCAATGGCTGTGATGGAAGGTGGCGACCCAACCGTCATCACTAATATTGAAGGTGCGCGCACCACTCCATCGATCGGTGCTGTGAACAAAAATGGCGAGCGCCTCGCCGGACAAGTGGCGAAGCGCCAGGCCGTGATTAACCCAGACAACACGATCTTCTCAGTCAAGCGCCTTATCGGCCGCACGATCGATGACCCAGAGATCAAGCGCGACATGGAACTCATGCCATACGAGATCGTCAAGGCAGATGGCCATGTGAAGGTGAAGATGGGCGATAAAGATTATACGCCAGAAGAAGTCAGCGCCATGATTCTCGCTAAGCTCAAAGCAGATGCTGAGAAATATCTCGGCGATACTGTGACTGAGGCTGTGATCACTGTCCCAGCGTACTTCAATGACGCACAGCGCCAGGCAACGAAGGACGCTGGTAAGATCGCTGGTCTCGAAGTGAAGCGCATTATTAACGAGCCAACCGCTGCTGCATTAGCGTACGGACTCGATAAGAAAAAAGAAGAAAAGATCGTAGTCTACGACCTCGGTGGCGGTACCTTTGACGTGTCGGTGCTTGAGCTCGGTGACGGTGTCTTTGAAGTAAAGTCCACCAACGGCGACACGCACCTCGGCGGTGACGACTTTGATATCGCGATCATCAACTGGCTGGTTGAAGAATTTCAAAAAGATCAGGGTATCGATCTCAAGCAGGACAAGGCTGCGATGCAGCGCTTGAAGGAAGCTGCTGAGAAAGCAAAGATCGAGCTCTCGACTACCCAAGAATCAGAGATTAACATCCCATTCATCACGGCCGATGCGAGCGGACCGAAGCATATGAATCTCACACTTTCACGCGCGAAGCTCGAGGAACTGGTCGGTAAGCTTGTCGAAGATACTCTCAAGCCATGTGAAGCTGCGCTCAAAGATGCGGGCCTTAATAAGGGTGCCATCAATGAAGTGATTCTCGTCGGCGGCATGACTCGTATGCCGCTCGTACAGAAGAAAGTCGAAGAATTTTTCGGCAAGAAGCCACTCCAGGGTGTGAACCCAGACGAAGTTGTGGCTATTGGTGCTGCGATCCAGGGTGGTGTGCTTGGTGGTGAAGTGAAGGACGTTCTCCTCCTAGATGTAACCCCACTCTCACTTGGGATCGAGACGATGGGCGGTGTTATGACCAAGCTCATTGATCGCAACACGACCATCCCGACTAGTAAGACGCAGGTCTTCTCGACCGCCAGTGACAACCAGCCGAGCGTAGAGATCGTTGTGCTACAAGGCGAGCGCGAGATGGCTGCTGATAACAAGATCCTCGGTCGCTTCCAGCTCGATGGTATACCGCCAGCTCCTCGTGGCGTACCGCAGATTGAAGTCAGCTACAACATCGATGCTAATGGTATCGTCAGTGTAACCGCTAAGGATAAAGCAACCAATAAAGAACAGCACATTACGATCCAGAACTCGAGTAACTTGAGTGATGATGAAATCAAAAAGATGCAGGCAGATGCCGAGGCTCATGCTGAGGAGGACAAGAAGAAAAAAGAGCAGGTCGAAGCTAAGAACCACGCTGACACCATGATCTACACCGCCGAGAAAAGTCTGAAAGACGCTGGTGACAAAGTCGACGAGACCGTGAAGAAAGATGTCGAGGGGGCTGCTAAAGTACTGAAGGATAAGCTGGGCGAGAATGAACCAGATGTCGAGGAGCTCAAGAAGCTGACCCAAGATCTCTCAGATAAGCTCACGAAGATCGGTGAAGCTATGTACAAAGCCGAAGAAGCTGCTGCATCGGCTGGTGAGGGTGACAAGAGTGACAAAGACGGCGAAAAGAAGGATGATAAGACTGACGACGCCGAAGAAGGCGAAATCGTCGACGATAAGAAGTAACCCGCATGTCAATCACAGCTGCACCAGCATTTCGCGACTTCCTTGCCTACGTAGGAGAGGCTGGTTATGCAAACGAACAACCTCCGACGAAGCATCTTCCCGATGGCTCGCATGATATCGTGCTGGAGCGAGACGGCTGGAAATACCACGATAACTGGTTTGGCGGCGAACCATTCGGCGGAATGGAAGTAATCAGCAAAGGCGAGAAGCCGTTTTGGATGATGGTGTATTTTGGAGCCATCATCGATCCGAGCGAGGAGCCGGCTGATGTCTATACCGCACTCAAAGAAGCACTGCGCCAGCCAGACGCGGCGATGCCGGTACGCGGTCAGCGCAAGCTGGCAGCATCGAATGGGTACTCGTATGCCTTCATATGGACAGGTGATCTAGATCGTTTTCAAGGCCAGGAGAATATTTGCAATCCGCAAGGCGCACTGATCTATAAATCTGAAGTGAGCGGAGGCTTGATCAACCAATGAGATCGGTTGTTGCTCTGTCTGCCGCCGTACTGCTCGCTGCGCTTGGGGTGTTGCTACTGCGCACGACGATCAATGAAAAAGTAGCCCAGTCTTGTGCTCGTGGTGAGGAGATGAATTCGTTTCAAAGCGTACAGCGGGATGTGTACTTCGTCTGGCAGTGGCTGCCTAGTAGGGATGACAGCAAAAGCTTCATCGATTGTGTCGGTCCGGCCACGTACATTAGCTACCGTCCCTATGACGGCGCCGCTCTAGCATGGCTCGGCACGGTGCTAGCTCTGTCGGTAGGGCTGCGCGATGAAAGGAAAGGAAACAAACAGGCATGAAAACAATCATCTTCATCGATGGCGAGAATTTCGTCTACCAGCTCCGCGATATGCTCGCCAAGCGCCGCTTAGTAAAATACCGCGATGAGCTGGTGCGGGTTGATATACGTAAGATGCTCGCCGACGTCATCCAAAATGATTCGGTGAAAACTGCAAAGATTGAATATTATGCTGCTAAAGTGCATATTATCGATCGCACGCCTGAGCTAAAGGAGCGTACTGAGCGTTATGCCAAGGATGCAGATGCCTGGGAAAAAGCACTCATAAGCCAGAACATCAACTACGTCCAGGCGGGACATTTGCTGGTCCGTGACGGTAAGCCCTGCCAGGTGTGTGGGCATGCTGAGCCAGTGCTAGTCGAGAAAGGTGTTGATCTTAGATTCGCCACAGATGTAATTCGTGCATCTGGAGAGAATGTGCGCATCATTCTCTTGAGTTCGGATGGTGACATGGTGCCAGCGATCGAAGAATCTAAGCGACGTGGGGCTGAGCTCTGGTACGTCGGATTTCGTGGGGTAAGTAATGCGGCGCTGGCGCGCACGGCGACGCGCAAGTTTACGATTCTCGCGAAGCACGCGGCTGCTGCGCTCGGGCCAAAGCCACAAAAATACGAGAGCCAAGATCGGGATAAGAAGCCCGAGCATGCGCAGTACCAGAGGCATAAGACAGGCGATCAACAGCCATCTGGTGCAGTGACTGGTTCGCGCTTGGCAAGCATGTTGTTGCCGCAATCAACCACGAGCAAAGTGCAAGCGAAAGAAGCTCCGGAGCGTGTTACTCGATCGCGTGCAGTTCGCAGGTCTCGCATGCCGAAGAAGGAATCATAATCTATGGCTGACAAGCGTGATTACTATGAAGTTTTAGGCGTCTCCAAGGGCGCAAGTCAAGATGAGATTAAATTGGCCTTCAAGAAGGCAGCACTCAAGCACCATCCGGACCGTGAAGGTGGTGATGAGGCAAGATTTAAAGAAGTTAGTGAAGCCTACGAAGTATTGTCAGACGAGAAGCGTCGCGCTGCCTACGATCAGTTTGGCCACGCTGCAGGCGCTGCAAACGCTGGCGGCCCTGGGGGCAATCCATTTGGCGGCTTCTCTGGTGGGCAAGGTTTTGATTTTGGCAATGTGCAGTTTGATTTCTCTGGGGCTGGTGGCTTCGGCGATATTTTCTCGGAGATCTTCGGTGGTATGCGCGGCCGACCACGTGATGTACAGGTCGCCGTGGCGATTGATTTTGATGAAGCCGTGAAGGGCACCACGCGTGAGCTGACGTTACGGGTCATGGATCGGGCGAGCGGCGAGCGCAGGAGTGAGACTGTAAAAGTAAAAATTCCGGCTGGCATTGATGATGGTCAGTCAGTGCGATTGAGTGGTAAAGGTGAATACGGTGCGCAAGGCCAGCGAGGTGACTTGTATGTCGAAGTGCATGTCCGTCCGAGCAAAGACTTCGAACGCCAAGGCCATCATCTCATTTCGCGTATCAAAGTCGATATCGCTGACGCCGCTCTCGGAAGTGAGGCAGATATTAAGACGCTTGAAGGAAATGTCACAATCAAGGTCCCTGCTGGTACACAGTCAGGTAAGGTGCTTAAACTCAGCGGCAAAGGCATGCCGGTGCCTGGCACTAATCGTCATGGGGATCATCTCGTGGAAGTGACGGTCGAAGTGCCACATAAGCTGAGCGCCAAGCAGCGAGCCGCTCTCGAAGAATATCGCAAGGCGAGCAAGAAAAAAGGTCTGTTTCATTAAAAAGCCTTCCGTCACAGAGACTGAAGGATGTGGCGGTAGTCACGATACGGGCTATATGCTCATGGCAGTTTCGGGAACAAACTCGAACTCTTGCCCAACTGCCTTGACGAGCCCAGTGGCAGCATCGTTGAGCATCGTGTGCTGACAGACCGTGTTCTCGACGAAATGGGGTAGGTACGGCGGTATGATGCTGGTGAATACTATGTTTGGTCCCGCTAGTTTTGAGTCAAACCAGGGCGCGCTATCAATGTGTTCGATGAGCGTCATGCTGTATTTGAGGAGGTCCTCAGGCCCGTTGATCTTGATGATGTCATCAGGTACGGAAGAACGCCACCTTAGGTGTTTTGTGGGACTATTTTACCCTAAAATCAGGCAGAAATCAATATGTATCTATGGCTGTCTAGCGTATAATAAGCACATGTACTTTGGATCTCTTACCTTGGATGCAAATTTTTTTGTATTTGCTGTACTTGGCCTGTTTTTGGGCTGTGGGATTTTGTTTGGTGAAGCGCGTTTGAAACGTGTTGTGACGGGGGCTCTTATTGGGCTGTTTGCTGCTGATCAGCTCGCTGACTTTGTGGCGACACAGCTGAGTAATGCAAAAGTGGACATAGATGACCAGGCAGTGCTAAAAATCGCGCTGCTGCTTATCGTTGCTATTCCACTATCGCTGGGCAAAGCACCGTCGGTTGGTGGGAGGTTCTCAATTCGCTCGATAGTGTTAGCGGTGTTTGCGGCGATGACCGTCATCGCATTTGTGAGTAATTTCTTGTCCGATACCTTGCTTGGAGAATTAGAGACAGAATATAACCTCATCGCGCTTGCAACCGACAACCGTTCGTGGTGGTTGGCTGGCTTGTTGCTCTGGCTCGTCATCTTGCATGTCTGGAAACCAAAGTCGAAGGATGACGATGATGGCAAGGGTAAGCGAGGCAAGAAGAAATAAGGGTTCAGAATAGTGTTATGGGTTGCATTTTTGGACCCAAAAGACTAGTATGTACACCTGTAAATTACAATAATTAATTACGTATGCAAATCCAGCCACATCCATTGCCTTTGATCGGCCGCAAGACGAAAGTCGAGCTGGTCGATCTTGGTGTAAAAAACGTCGCAGCGAAGGTTGACACCGGCGCGTATCACAACGCAATTCACTGCTCCGACGTTGTCTTGCACAAAGAAGACGGTAAGAAATTCTTGACCTTCAAGGTACTCGATAATGACCATCCGAGCTTTAAGAAACGTACGATCACCGTACACCGCTTCGGTAAGCGTCGTGTCAAGAATTCATTTGGCGTGTACCAGATGCGCTACCTCGTCCGTCTGGCAATTCGCGTCGAAGGCTCCACGAAGCTGTATAAAGTCCATTTTACATTGGCTGATCGTAGCCGTATGCGAACCCCTGTTCTCTTGGGGCGAAAGTTCTTGAAGCACCGCTTCCTGGTTGACGTGCGTCATTCATGACCTATACAGTAAAGATATGAAAATCGCTATCTTATCCAAGGGTAGGAATAACTACTCGACCGCACGACTCGCTGACGCCGCTCGCAAGGCCGGTCACACGCCACTGATTGTTGACTATACGAAGGCCTACATGGGCATCGAAAGCATGGCGCCAACTGTACATATCGAAGGGCACGCCATCGATGATGTGCGGGCGGTTATCCCTCGTATAGCTGCTAGTTATACCTCATACGGGACGGCTGTTGTGAGGCAGTTTGAAATGATGCGCGCCTATGCGTCGGTCAGCTCGCTGTCGCTCGTGCGTTCGCGCGATAAGTTGCGCTCCATGCAGCTCTTGGCGCGTGCCGGTGTCGGGATTCCGAAGACGGTCTTCGCCTATGCAAGTTCAGATGCGCAGGAACTCATCGATCTCGTCGGCGGTGCACCGGTTGTAGTCAAGCTCCTCGAGAGCACACAGGGTAAGGGTGTGGTGCTGGCAGAGACTAAGAAAGCTGCTAAGTCGGTGGTTGAGGCGTTCAATTCGATTAGTGCCAGCTTCATCATCCAGGAATTCATCGAAGAAGCTGATGGCTCTGATATTCGTGTCATTGTAGTGGGGGATCAGATCGTTGGCGCAATGATGCGCAAGGGTGCAGAGGGCGAATTCCGCAGCAATACGCATCGTGGAGGGGAGCCAATCGCAGTTGAACTCACGAAGAAAGAGCAGAATATCGCGCTTAAATCGGCTCGTACACTCGGCATGTCGATCGCCGGTGTGGACATTATTCGCTCGAAGCGCGGACCGTTGGTGCTCGAGGTGAATAGCTCGCCATCATTGCGTGGTACGGAGCTCGTGACGAAGCAAGACATTGCCGGGGCTATGATCGACTACGTCGCGAAGCGAGCAATGGGTAAGCGCAAGAAGGACAAGATCGGCGCTTAGTCTCTCGATAGAAATCTAGTAAGCATAAGAAAATGAGCATTGACAAAGTGCTCATTTTTTGGTAATATAAACAGGTTCTATTCGTACCCCTACAGAAAGAGATCAGGCACATGCCTACGACCAAGACCGAACCCGTCTGGAAAGACGCGGAATACGCGACGATCGCTAAACGGACGAATCGCAGCTTGATTGCTGCCTTCAGGCCGAGTAAAGAGAGTGAAGCTGAACAGCGCGGCTTGTTCCTGGCTGGTGAACGGCCAGTACCGAATTTTTCGTGTCCCAAGCTGGAATCAACTGCCTATAAGCCTACGACCGATGAACTTGAGTCGTTATTGGCCGACTGGAAGGACGATTCGCCGCTAGGACGTATCTACCAGCGATTCTTGGGCGAGAACTTTCTCGTCAATGTCATCGCTGATGCGGCCAAGAAGGGCGACATGCGACTTTTTCGTCGAACCAATCAGATGCTGGGCTACGTGCCGGATGGGAAGCTATTCCGCTCGATCGTGGCTGACATTCGTCGACGTGCTGAAGCCACTCTCGATGACACAGCAATTCGTCCCCTCGCAAATGCGCTCCTCGATACTCTGCCGAACGCAAGTGAAGCAGACATCTTGTTGCCATCGGAGGAGCACGTGCGTGCTGCTTTCCCTGCTATGCTGGCATTGTGTGAGTCCCTCCATCTCCCTACGGACGTCGACTTCGATGCGGTGTGGGATGCATATGAGCTAGCTCGGGTACTGCAGGCATCACTCGATACAGCAGGCGCCACTGGGTGGTCGGTCATAGTGACCGATGAGCAGCAACGCATCTCGGTTTCGCGTACTGACAAGCTAGCGAAGATCCCCGTCACGCGAAAGCTGCATGGTCGAGATGCTTATGCTGTCATCGCGCACGAGCGTTTGCATATCGAGCGCGGCCTGCGTGGTGCTGCGAGCGGTTACTACTTCCTGCAGTCAGGAACAGCTGGTTACATCGAAGGCGAGGAAGGGACAACTCTCGCTCTAGAGCAGGCTCTCAAGGGACGAGCCAACCGCCATGCGCGTGAGGACTACTACCTCGCGATCGCGGCTGCCAATGGATTCGTCACGAATGGCTTCATGACTTTCGAGCAGGTCCATCGGCTGATGCGCACGTATTACGAGTTCGTTGCCGAGGAGCCGGATCGTGAGCGAGAGTCTACGGAGAGTCCCGAAGAAATGGCTTGGATTCAGACTCTACGTACGTTCCGTGGTACGGATTGTAAGGGCAATGGCGCCTACTACGGCAAAGATATCGTCTATGCCAAGGGTAATCTTGGTATCTGGCAGCTGCTCATCGAGGATCCTTCAGCGGCGCAGACCTTCATGGTCGGGAAGTTCAACCCAATGAATCCGGACGATGTTCGGGATCTGACCGAGCTCGGACTTATCGCGACCTAGTGACGTATGCCGCATTCTCACTTCTTGTGGGAGTGCGGCAGTTTTTATTTATCCACGCTTTTGTGAGTAAAAATTACGAAAGATCGTGTACTTTACCCACGGTCGATACAGACGCTTGGCGCTGTATGGGTGGACGAAGAATCGGTCGGGCGTTTCTTGTTTGACACGTCGCCAAATGGTGCGCAGGGTTTGGCGCGGAGTCTTCTCGGGATGGAATTGCATACCGAAGACTGGCTTGCTCTCATGCTCGTAGGCCTCAATCGTGCAGCGCTTGCTACTACCGATGACCCTGAAGCCGTGCGGCAGGCGCTTGATGTGGCCCGAGTGATTTGCGAATGATACGAAGCGCGAAGGCAGCCCCTCGAAGAGGCGACTTGGTCCGTTGCGCATGATTTCGATCCAGCCGATTTCTTGTTGATCATGGCGCTCGAGGTCGCTTAAGCCAAGGAGGCTCGTGATGATCAGCTCGTGTCCCAGGCAGATACCAAGCATCGGAATGTTTTCTTTGTAGGCTTTGCGAATGAGTTTCTGAATGCGCTTGTAGACTTTCAAGTCATCCATCGATGAGACGATATTCCCTCCAGTGAGGATGATGTGCGTGAAGCTATCGAGTTCGGTAGGCAGTTCTTCTTCGGTAGGGCGGACAACCGTTGCGCGAGTCAGCTTGCGAGGGCGAAATGCCATACAGTGCTTACAAGGGCGGACGTGGTTGTTATCGATAATGAGGACATGTCGGCGCATAGTTCTTATAGTAACGTATCGGAGCGATTCGGGCGACACAGATTGACTTGTGGCTGATTTTCAGGTTAAATAATATGGTTCTTATGAGCCATTAGCTTAAGTTAGTTGTTGTGCTTTAGTGCGCCTTCCATCTTTGCCACAAGGCAGGTGTTTATGGCTAGAAAACGAAACATCTACATGGCTGTATAATCAGCATGTGGGCCATTAGCTCAGTTGGTTAGAGCACCTGCCTTTTAAGCAGGGTGTCCTGGGTTCGAGCCCCAGATGGCCCTCCACTTACTATGACTACCAATGACACATTTTTTCAATCTAAGATTGAGGAGTACCAAGAGAAATTTCGAGAGCATCAAGGCTCACCTCAGTCTTTGAAATGGACAGATCGCGTATCTGCAGAAGCGCGATATGCACAGCTTGTTGCAGACATTGATTTTAATGGGAAAACCATCCTTGATGTAGGTTGCGGGTTTGGTGATATCTCTGAATTCATCTCGAGCAAAGCAGGTAATTATACGTATGTAGGTATCGATATGGTGCCTGAATTTATTGAGGTCGCAAAGCAGCGTTATCCTGAGCATACATTTATCGAAGGGAATTATTTCTTAGAGCCGTTGCCTGATATGCATGATATTGTGATGTGTTGCGGAGCGCTCAATTCAAACATGGATGATCCGATCGGCTTTCGTAAGCAAGCAATTCAGACGATGTGGCAGCATGCCAACGAGGCGGTTGTATTCAATATGGCAGGGCGGCATCCTAGGCCAAATTATTCTGCAAAGAGCTCAATATATTATGCTGATTCGCTTGAGATTCTAGACTTCTGCACTACGCTCACAACAAAGGTAATACTTCGACAACACTACTCCAAAAAAGATTTCACGATCGTTCTTTATAAATAGCGAATTGTATTTAGGTGGGTGGGTCGTCTAATCTGCTATCCTCTCATATCTCTCGTGAAATAAGGCACGCCTTAAGCGGTTTTGCTAGGCGAGGGTTTGGCTCCGTAAGGGTCACGGTCATAGTGCAGGGAGTGGCATGGAAGACGTCAATATTTCCCGATTCGAAGGAGGGGGCATATATCCTACCTATCAAGAAAGACGTGCGCAAGCAGATCGGTGTTGATGTAGGTGATAACGCCGAGTTTCGCCTGATTATTGATGATATTCAATAATAGTACGAACAAATACCGCATCTTTCCGCTATACTAGTAAGCCTATGAGACAAGACTTGGCACTCAAGATTATGCTTGATGGTGAATCGGTGCTCCTTACGGGTGCAGCGGGTTCGGGCAAGACATACGTGCTACAAAAATTCATTAAGCAGGTGCGCAAGCAGGGCAAGAGTGTCGCAGTGACAGCTACTACTGGGTTGGCTGCTACGCACCTCAATGGCAGTACTATTCACTCCTGGAGCGGGATTGGCATTCATCACATTTTGTCGCCGAAGTTTGCCGAGACGCTGTCAAGATCGCGCCGTGACACCATCCAAAAAGCCGATGTACTGATTATCGATGAGATCTCGATGCTGCATGATTATCGACTCGATATGGTTGATGATGTCTGTCGGGCGGTGCGTGAGTCCGCCGAACCTTTTGGCGGTTTGCAGGTTATTCTGTGCGGTGATTTCTTCCAGCTACCACCGATCAATCGATCGGGCGAGCGCGAAGGGAGATTTGTCATCAATGCCTTTGTGTGGGAGGAACTTAATCCTGTGATTTGTTATCTCGATGAGCAGCACCGTCAGAATGAAGGGATGTTTCTCGAGATTCTCAATGCGATGCGCGCAGGAGATGTGCGGCGAAATCACGCCGAGAGTTTGATGGAGCGCCAGTTTGCCGAGCTTGGCTATGGTGTTGATGTGACCGAGCTACATACGGTAAATGTGGATGTCGATCGCATCAATGCTGATAAATTGGCTGAGCTTGAGACGGAATCGCGTACTTTTACTGCTACGCCATCTGGATCGGCGCAGTATTTGGAGACCCTGCGTCGATCATGCTTGGCAAGCGATGAGCTTGAGCTCAAGGTTGGTGCGCTGGTAATGTGTATCCGTAATAGTCAGGATAAGAAGTATGTAAATGGCTCGCTTGGTACGGTAGTGGGGTTTGAGAAGGCAACTCACTGGCCTGAGGTAAAATTGCACTCCGGCAAGACGGTGACGATCGGCCCTGAAACGTGGGAGCTCCGTGATGGCGAGAAGCTGCGTGCATCGCTGGCACAAATACCACTACGTTTGGCGTGGGCGATCACTGTCCACAAGAGTCAGGGGATGACGCTCGATGCCGCACGGATTAATCTCAAGCGAGCATTTGTCGAAGGGATGGGCTATGTCGCGCTGTCACGTGTGCGATCACTTGGAGCATTAAGCCTTACAGGTATCAACAATATGGCACTGCGGGTGAGCCCTGATGCATTACGTATCGATACTGATCTACGTGCGGCGTCCGAGCAGGCGGTTGCTGAGTATAGCTCCTCGGCTGCATCGTAAGCTATTCAGGCCTTATAAAACGCTCATGGTACAATGAGCGTGATATGCAGCGAGTTCATCGCATACCTGGGATGATATTCTGGCCGTGCTCTGTAGCAGTACTTTTTTGTTGGCTGTATCTGGTGGCATGGTTGGTTTTGCATTACTTTGGTGTGGCAGATGTGGGGAATAACCCCTTCGAAGCTATACCTCGACTCTGGCAGAACACAGCTTTTTCTAATTAGTTGTGCTTGCGAGCACAGATTGACAATCTGTAGCATACAGACATGAAGCGAACACATATCCTGGTTGCGGCTGTCTTGGCGTGGCTGAGCGGTATCGTGTTTGCTGCGAACTACATTACTCAGGTGAAAGTATGGCAGGTAACGATTGTAGTGATTTTCGCGGTCGTGGCGTCGAGAATCCTTTCGAATCGGCTCATCGTATGGCCTGTCATTTTGCTCGGGGTGATTCTTGGGATTATGCGAGGACAGATGTACTTTACCGATCAGCGATGGTATGACGTCTCGGATGTGGTGGGCCGGCGTGCGACAGTAACTGGTCGTGTGGCCGACGAGCCAGGATGGAATGATGACCGACTCTATGAATTTTATCTCGCTGATTTACGGGTGGATGGTCGAGCAACCCCGGGTCTACTCAAAATTAAGTCGCAGGTGGGTAATGTGCAGGAAGGTCAGTGGCTCGAAGTGCAGGGCAAGATCGGGAAGGCGCTGGGTCGGGCGCCGGCGCAAATATGGTACGCCAAAGTCGTCGTTATTGATTCGCGTCAACCATATCCCATCCGCCTGAAGCAGACATTATCTCAGGGTCTGGCAGCGGCACTGTCACGTGAGCAGGCTGGACTTGTGCGTGGATTGTTGTTTGGGGGTCGCGCTGGCATTTCAGATTCGCTCGAGAGCGACATGCGGATTGATGGACTGTCGCATATTGTTGCCGTCTCAGGGTATAATCTCACGATTATAGTTGCAGCCTTGATGCTGATCATGAAACGAAAATCACCGATCAGTCTCATCGCATCGCTGGCGGCAATCGGCTTCTATGTTGTTATGACCGGCTTCGCGGCGTCGATTGTACGCGCGGCAATTATGGGTACGGTGATTTTGGTGGCTGCGCATGTGCGCAGACAAGTCTCTCTGTGGTCGGCGCTGGTGGTGACGGTGTGGGTGATGACGGCATATGCGCCAAATTATCTCCTCGGCGATATGAGTTGGCAGCTTTCGGTTTTGGCGCTTGTTGGAGTATTGGCAGTCGTGCCACGCATCGAGAATGCCGTGGGGTGGCGAGCGCTGATTGGCGAATTTTTTATCGTGTCCTGCGCGGCTCACCTGGCAACAGCGCCATTGATCGCATATCGCTTTGGTACGATGTCGTTGATATCTCCCATCACCAACCTTGTGATCCTGCCCTGGATACCACTTTTAATGCTTGGGGGTGTGATTGTGGCGTCGATTGGAGTAATAGCTCCGTTGTCGGCATTTACGCTCTCCTGGCCGCTACGAATGCTGCTCGATGTAGTTCTGCGGCTCATCAAATGGTTTGCACAATGGCCATATGCTCAGCTGACGTTTGGCGAAATCAGTCTCGCAGGAGTGCTACTAAGCTATGTCTGCCTATGCAGCATCTTAGCAATATCGCTCATACACTCTAGAAAAAGAGCCTCAAAAACGGTATAATACACCTGATATGGTCAAGTAATTTGAGTGGTCAACATGGAGATAAATAGGAACGAAACATGAGCGGACACAGTAAGTGGCACAGTATTAAGCACAAAAAAGGTGCAGCTGACGCGAAGCGTGGCAAAATATTTACGAAGCTTGGCAACGAGATAGCGCTGGCGGCACGAGATGGCGCTGATCCAGAAATGAACTTCCGGTTGCGTTTGGCTGTAACGAAGGCCAAGCAGGCTAACATGCCAGCTGCAAACATAGAGCGCTCTATTGCGCGCGGTGCAGGCACAGCTGGTGGAGCAGCTTTAGAAGAGCTGACGTATGAAGGCTATGGTCCCGCTGGTATTGCTGTCATGGTGCAGGCTTTGACAGATAATCGCAATCGCACAGCCGCAGATGTGAAGGCTGCCTTCTCGAAGCATGGTGGGTCGCTAGGCGGGCAGGGCAGCGTTGCATATATGTTCGAGTCAAAAGGCGTGATTTATTGCAAAGAATCTGCTGACAAGGACGAGCTGAGCCTGGTTGCAATCGAAGCCGGCGCTTCGGACATTGATGATTCAGGCGATCAGCTGGTCGTCTATACGGCTCCTCAAAGCTTGGAGGCCGTGAAGACCGCAGTTGGCGAACATAATGTAGAGTCAGCTGATGTCGAGCAGATTGCCAGTCAGACGGTTGCAGTTGATGATGAACAAAAAGCTCGCACAATCATGCGTCTGATGGATGCTCTGGAAGAACTCGATGATGTGGCAAATGTAACGGCCAACTTTGATATCCCAGAAGAAGTTCTGGAGCGCGTTAGCGCTTAATTGACTCTGCTCATACAGTGCTTATGCTTGAAGTTTGACTTAAAAATCGGGATAACCAGGACGTCCTATCCGCACCTCCTACCCCGAAGGTAGTCCATGGATGTTCTGCCTACCCTGATTGTCCCCCAAGAACCACTCCACGAGCAGCGTGGCTGGGTCGAAATGACCTATCGACGACACAAGCGTAGACTCAAGCATCTGTCGGTTACCAGATACCGCATCGACTGTTGTGTGTAGCGGGCGAACGCATTGATCCTGGATCGGTGTGTCTCTACATCGGTAGTAGAGAGATTTTCTGTATCAATCAGGATTTTGTTCGCAAAGTTTCGCCGCTTCCAGAGGCTTGCTGCCCGTCTGGGCGCACGAACTAGAAAGGGATTAAGCATGCTTGAATCGCCATGGCCAGACCTCACAAGAGAGGAGATCGTAGCTCAGTTTGAGGCTATCTCACGCTTGCGGAGCACCAAGAAATTCTCGACTTCGAACTCGACGGCGAGGATACGCTTGGAGCAGTCTGTGCTACTCTGGTTGATAAGGGGCTTGACTGTGATGTCATCCTTGAACAAGTCGGCGCTCACGTCGTAATTCCGCGCCTAAGCCAATAAGGAGATCTAATGGTTGCGCCGCCTGCAGAGATCAAGCGCAAGTTACGGCGATATATCGATGCAGAGGATTTTGGGATCGCTGTCGGGGAGATGGGGATCCAGAAGAGACCCTAGCTATGGCATATGAATATCTGGCAGATAGCGGCTACGGTGCTGAGATAGTCTTGCGAGAGGTTGGTCTTTGGACAGAAACTTTGCGCCTTTCCGAATGGGTAGGGCGTTTTTAATTGAAACGAGTATACTTAGGGGCATGGTTATTATTGGTATCGATCCCGGCACGGCGACGACGGGTTTCGGCGTGATAGAAGTTGATGGACACACGCGTCGCGCGATTGATTATGGAGTGATTTCGACTGACAAGTCTCTCGAACACGCCAAGCGTCTGCAGATTTTGTACCGGGACTTACAGCATTTACTGAACAAGCACGCACCGAGTATCGCCGGGGTAGAGAAACTGTATTTTTCGACCAATGTGACGACGGCCATGAAGGTCGGTGAGGCACGCGGTGTGGTGCTGCTTGCCTTACAACAGGCAGGTGTATTAGTGCATGAGTTTACGCCATTGCAAATTAAGCAGGCTACCACGGGTTATGGTCGGGCAAAGAAGCCGCAGATGCAGCAGATGGTACAACGCCTTCTGGGGCTCGATGCAATACCGAAGCCCGATGATGCTGCTGACGCACTAGCTATAGCCCTAGCTGCAGCATAAAAAACCACGTTAATTGATGTATCAACGTGGCTAAAGAAGAATTGGGCGCGATTTTTTAGTAGCGTCTAAGCAAGTAGGCCTCGCGTAGTCGTTGAGGTCGCTTGAGAATTCGCTCGAGGAGCTGCCGGTGTGCCTGCTCGGTGCACTTGCTGGTGTGTGCTGAGTTGGAGATCAGTATCATGAGACATTAGACAGGTTGGCTGTCGAATGGGTCGTCCGTCTCTGTCGGCGAATCCATCGCCGTTCTTGTTCGCTCATGCCGCCCCATATACCGGATCTCTCACCAGATGAGAGGGCAAACTCCAGGCAATCCTTGCGAACGGCGCAACCTCGACAGATACTCTTGGCTTCCGCGGTGCTGGCACCTCGTTCTGGAAAGAACAGGTCTGGGTCGGTGCCAGAACAGTTACTAGCCAGTCTCCAGCTATCTTTTATTACAGTCATACATGCTCCCTAGGTACAGCGGGTTAAATCGCCAATGGGCTTATATGTAGATTACCTAAAAAATACAGGTGAGACAAGACTGCCGTTTATGTAAAACGTTCGGTATAATAGAAGGGATGTTAGCTTTGCTACAGGGTGAGGTGGTTTTGCGAGAGGGCGACGAGATCGTGCTCATGGTTGGTGGTGTGGGCTATGAAGTGAGCGTACCGATGCGGGTCTTGAGTGATCTTGTTGAGGGTGAGGTGGTGACGCTTTATATTGCTGAGAACATCCGAGAGGATGCATATGAGCTCTTTGGGTATACGACAGCAGAAGATAAGCGTTTGCATAAAAAACTCGTGGGGGTACAGGGCGTGGGCGCTAAACTTGCGCACGCTATACTTTCACATTATGACGCTGAAACTTTGCGCGAGCTGATTGAAGGCGAGGATCTGGTGCGGCTTGGGATGGTGAGCGGGGTTGGGAAGAAAACTGCTCAACGCATTCTCCTCGACCTTAGGGGTAAGCTCGTCACTACAACGACGAGTACATCGCGTGCTGAAGCGAACGATCCAGCACTCTTGGCACTCTTGCAGCTCGGATTCTTGCGCGAGCAGGCTGAGCAGGCACTGCTGGAAGTTGATAGTGAATTAGAGACAGGCGAGAGGATACGACAGGCCTTGAAAGGAATGGGGCGATGATCGAACGGCTGCACGAAAAAGACGAGGCCGTACTGCGTGACGTTCGACCTGATGTTGGTGATGTCGAAGAAAAACGTCTTGAGGAGACATTGAGACCTCGGAGCTTCGATCAATATGTTGGTCAGCGACAAGCTATCGATGCGCTCAAGGTAGCGATTGCGGCAGCAAAGCAACGAGGCGAGGCGCTCGATCACGTACTGTTGTATGGGCCCCCAGGACTCGGGAAGACCACCCTGGCGCACATTGTGGCAAATGAAATGGGTGCACAGCTCAAAGTTACCTCAGGGCCAGCCATCGAGCGTGCTGGAGATCTGGCAAGCCTGCTGACGAATCTAAATGCCGGTGACATATTGTTTATTGACGAAATTCACCGGCTTGGTCGGACGGTCGAAGAGATTCTGTATCCAGCAATGGAAGACTTCGCGATCGATATTATGCTTGGCAAAGGTCCGGCTGCTCAATCGTTGCGCCTTGACCTGCCCCGCATCACGATTATTGGTGCGACTACACGATATGGGACTTTGTCGAGCCCATTGCGTGATCGATTTGGCATTGTGCACCGGCTGGAATTCTATACACCGGTCGAAGTCGCTCAGATCCTGCGGCGCTCGTCCGATCTCTTACGTGTTCAGATACAAGACGATGCACTGGCGGTACTGGCAGAACGTTCACGATTAACTCCGCGTATAGCGAACCGACTCATCAAGCGGGTGCGGGATTACGCAGAAGTGCACAATCGCGGTGTGGTGGATAGTGCGATGCTTGAAGCAGCCTTAAGCCTATTGGAGATCGATGAGCTCGGCCTTGATAGCTCTGACCGACGACTTTTGATCACATTGATCGAATACTATGATGGTGGACCAGCGGGCGTAGCAGCTCTGGCTGCAGCCCTGTCTGAGGAGCAGCAGACTATCGAAGATGTCATAGAACCATATCTCATTCAGATCGGGCTCTTGAAGCGGACGACGCGGGGGAGAATGGCGAGCGAACGCGCTTGGCAGCATGTTGGCAAGACTCCAAAGTCGCCTCCAAAATCTTCTTCACAGGCCTCGCTCAATCTGGAAGAATAGAGTACACTAGTGCCATGTCACACATGTTTCCAGGTCAAGATGATAGCGAAATAGTCCAGCGAGTAGTCTATAAGCATATTTTTTCGGTGCTCCCGTTTTTATTGGTAGCATTGTTATTGTTTTTTGTAGGTTTGTTCCTGGTGTATGCTGGCGCTGCCGATCTTATTAAGTTTCCTGTCACAGTGCTAAAAGGTCTGCCAGATAGCAGCTTTCAACTGCCATATGCTGCGATAGGGATGATATTTGTCGCCATGGCGGTGTTTTTGTGGTTGGCGAGTATATACGTCTGGCGCCAAAACCAAATGATATTGACCGATGAGAATGTTGTCGATGTTGATCAGCGCGGCATATTTCAAAAACATATCTCTACGCTACGTCTGAGCCGAGTCCAAGATATATCTGTGATTGTAAAGGGCCCCATGCAAACCATTTTTCGCTATGGCACTATACATATCCAGACTGCAGGAGCGGTGGAGAATTTTGAATTCGATTATGTACCTGATCCTTATGAGGTGAAGGCGTATATGGTGAATCTATTTGAGAAATTCGTAGAGAAGAAAAGGCATGAAGGGGACGGTACGCGCGATCGGACGCTTTCGGCACACGGTTCAGAAGAAGAGTAGAGAGAACGTATAAAAGCGCTTGTGCTTTAAAGCGCTTACGCCTATAATCAGGCTTGTATTCATGCACTATTTATTAAGGAGAAATCTCTCAACATGCAACTCTCACTTCGTCGACAAAAAGGGTTCACATTGCTCGAGCTCTTGATTGTCATTGTCATTATCGGTATCCTCATTGCGCTTGTGCTGCCAAATCTTATTTCGGGACCAGCTCGCGCGCGTGATAGCAAGCGTAAGACCGACTTGCGCGATATCCGGAATGGTCTTGAGCAATACTACAACGATAACTCAAGCTATCCAGCTGATCTCATCACACTCACCCAGGGCTCAACCCCATACGTGAAGTCGCTCGCCAAGGATCCAAAGACCGGCACAGACTATACCTACACCCCCTCACCATCAGGGGGCCCAACCTACTCAAGCTATGTCTTGCAGGCGACACTCGAGAACGCAAACGACAAGGATATCAAGTCGGGTACGACAGATACCTACGAAATCACTAACGCCCAGTAAGTACTGGAATAAGAGATTAATTCTAAAAGGCGCCTTATGGCGCCTTTTAGAATAGAGGCCATATGTCATAAAAAGATGAAAAAGCTTGATACAATAGAAAGATAAGCATAGGCATTATATAAAATCTTCATGTTATGAAGTTTCCACTTATCGAAAAACGACAGCCAGTTTTTGGTCTTGATATCGGGTATAAAGAGGCTAAATTTGTGCAGGTTAAAAGTACTAAATCGGGGCACCGCTTGCTTGGTATGGGAGCTGCAGCATTGAGTGACGGTATGGTGATCGATGGGGTGATTGCTGAACCAGAAGATCTCGCGCACGTTATAAATGCAAGTTTGCATCGGGCAGCTCGCGGCAAGATCACTGCACGATCGGTTGTCATTGGCTTGCCGCAGTCGCATCTTTTTTCACGTATCATTACTACCCCTGCACTAGCCGAGGACAAATTGGCCGACGCCGTATTATGGGAGGCTCAACAGTATATCCCGATGCCAGTCAACGACCTGTATACTGATCACCAGATAGTCGAGAGGCAAAAAGATGAATCTGGGATAGTGCATGAATATGCTGTACTGTTGGTAGCGGCTCCGCGCTCGATTGTGGATAGCTATCTCAAGCTCTGTGATTTGGCGCATCTTGTGCCGCGGTCGATGGAGATGAGCTTAATGGCAAACATTCGAGCTCTACGACCAACTGTCGAGGAACAGACAGCGACATTGATAATCGACGCCGGTGCACTAGCTACCGATATGGCAATCGTGACAGATACAATACGTGTAACGACTACGGTTAATATAGGCGGTGAGTCATTTACAAATGCGATTGCCACCAAGCTCAGGGTTACGTTTCACGAGGCGGAAGAGATGAAGATCAAATTTGGTATCACGCAATCTGACCTTCAGCCAAAGATTCGGGTAGCGTTGAGCACTCACCTCAAAAAGATCCTGCAAGAAATCACGAAGCTTATCAAATACTATGAGGAGCGTACAAAAGGTACCACGCGCTCAACTGTCAAGCGGATTATGATGACCGGAGGTAACTCGCGTATGCCTGGGTTGGCGCATCTGATCTCGCATACGACGAATTTGCCGGTTGATATCTCAGCGGGGTGGGACCGCCATCCAACATCTGGTGTTGATGGTGTGCCAAAAAATCTCGGACCAATTTACAACACAGCATTTGGCCTCGCCTGTCGAGGGTGGGAGTAGTCGATGATCGATCTATTGCCGCCGACTATCAAAACACATAAACATTATGCGTCATTAAATCGGCGATTAGTGCGATTAATCCAAGTTGCTCTCAGTTTGGTGATTCTAGTGGTAGGAATCTTTGGAGCGAGCTGGTATTTCTTAGATAAGGCAACTGTTACGGCTAATAGTGACCTTCAGGCAGCAAAAGAAAAATCAGCGGTGTACCAATCAATCGAAAAGGACGCCAAAGCCCTAGCCGACCGGCTCACGAGCATCGAGGCGGTACAAAATCAGCAGGCTCATTACACAAAGCTTTTACAAGAAGTGTCAAATACGTTGCCTGCTGGTGTATATATCTATTCTCTGCAGGTAAATAGCGCAAATCCGCCTACTATGCAGATAACAGCTTATGCCCAGACAAGTGAAGCGGTGGCGGCCTTCAAGCGGGCGCTCGAAGCCTCGCCGCGCTTCGGTGCAGCTGCTCTATCTGGCGTTGATCAAGACCGGGATCCGTATACAGGTCAGCCGACGAATCGCATCAATCTCCAAGTTGGGTTGAAGCCAGGAGCATTACAATGAAGTCGTCACGAGTACTATTCTTTGTGCTGATTGGGTTCTTGAGTGTCATTTTGCTCGCAGGGGGGTATGGATATGTGTGGGCACGACAAGCGCTGCTCGACAAAAAACAATCAGTCGAGAAGACGCATCTGGAAGTAATTGATGAACAGAAGCGCACAGAACAGCTCGTCACGCTGAGTCGTCGCTATACCGAAGCGAAAGCCAAGCTTGATGAAATCAATCGCGCCCTACCGCGCGACTCACAGCAGACCGAGATATTACTCGCTATCCAGAGTGCGGCAAATGAATCGGGCGTGCTCCTACCAAGTGTCCAATTCACAGGTGCAGCCCAACTGACGAATCCGCAGCTCAATCAAGCATCACCATCTCAGGGCTTCTATGTTGTGCCACTGAGCTTGAAGTTGAGTGGTGCATACGACCAGCTACAAACTTTCCTAGACAAACTTGAGCGTCTGAGCCGCTACAATTCCGTTTCGACACTCTCCCTGACGAAGACCTTAGCGGACAAGAATAAGCTCGACGTGTCGTTAACACTTAATGCATACTTAAAGCCATAGCCTATGAATCTAAATATGAAGCTCACACTCGATGGAAATATTGGCGCTCTCTTTAAAAAGATCGCAGCGCATCTTCATATTATGTTGGTAATATTCTTCTGTGGCGTACTGGCTTATAGTACCTACTTTGCCGTAAATCTCTTCTATGCCAAAGATGATCTCGATACGCTAGCCAATCAACAGGCGACGAGTGAGCGCAGTAAGCAGATTCGCTTTAATGAGAAGACCCTTCAATCCCTGGATCAGCTCTTGCCGGCACGTAGTCAACCTAGTGTGCCAACGGGTGGTCGCACCAACCCGTTTAATCCATAAGCTAGCTAAAACGATCCGGTTAGTTGGTAGAGCGGTCCGATGACAGAGATGATGATAAACCCAACTAGTGAGCCCATGATGATGAGCATCAAAGGCTCAATGACACTGGACAAATTCGCTACCAATGAACTAACTTCCTTGTCATAGAAGTCAGCAAGCTTTTCGAGAATCTTCTCAAGCTCGCCGGTCTCTTCACCGACTGCAATCATTTCGGGGACTATCGAAGGAAAGACGTGACTTGTACTTAGGGCATGGGCGAGTGTAGATCCGTTCTTGACCCCACGGCTCACGCGGTGCATCTCATCGTGGATGACTAGATTCGTAATTGAGTCGCCAACGACTTGCAGGGCTTCGAGCACTGGGATGCCCGAACCAAGCAATGATCCGAGCGTACGCGCAAAACGGGCAAGATTTATCTTGGTCAATATTGCGGAGAGCACAGGAATCTTCAGCTCCAGCGCGTGGACTTGCTTGCGTGCCTTGCTATTTGCCTTGATGTATCGAAAGCCAGCAATAGCAGCCACAACGAGACCTATCGCGATCATGAATCCATATCGCTGCGAAACCTTTGATATCTCGATCAGCAATTTCGTGTTCCATGGTAGATCTGTATTGATTTGATCAAAGACGGTAATTAGCTGCGGTACGACGACCGTCATAATAAAGGCAAACGAGAATATCATGACGCAGAAAATGAGACCCGGATAGACCATGGCTCCGCGGACTTTGCTGATTAGCTCTGCGTCTTTTTCCATCTGGTCAGCTAGGCGCTCGAGGACCTGATCAAGGATACCGCCAATCTCACCGGCATGCACCATAGATACATATATTGGCGTAAAAATCTTGGGGTATTTCGCAAGACTTTGTGAGAGTGTCTTACCGCCCTCGACGTCTTTGCTTATATGTGTGAGTGCTGTCTTGAGTATCGGGTTTTCAGTCTGTTTTTTAAGAACATTGATTGCTCGCACGATCGGAATGCCCGCGGAAATCATCGTGGCAAACTGGCGACTGAATAGAACCCGCTCGCGCATTGGCACTCCGCGCCTGATGTTCACTAAGTTTTTTGCGGCACGAATTTTGCCGGCAGACTCAATCGTGATGGGAGTTAAGTCCTTTGCAAATAGTCCATCTGCTACAGCCTTGCGAGACTCGGCTTCTTGTTCGCCGTCGAGTATGGCTCCACTGCGACTACGGGCTTGATAGCGAAAACGCTCCATTATAATTGTCCTGTCATTATTCGCGTGTGACGCGCATAATTTCTTCTATCGTAGTCAGCCCCTGCAAGGCTTTCGCAAAGCCGTCCTCTTGCATTGTGACCATGCCTTGCTTGACTGCCTGGGCTTGGATATCAGCTGAAGTGGCCTTGCTGGTGATGAGGTGAGCGATCTCGGTGGTAATATCGAGTACTTCGTAAATCCCCATGCGGCCGGTATAGCCCGTCATATCGCATTGAGGGCAACCGACAGCTCGGTAGAGTGTAACCTCTTGGGTGGTCGTAAAAGTTTTCGGGCTAGTGTCGGCTACTGCAGGCGTGGCAGCTATTGGGGTTGGCGCGGCTCCGGGCTGAGGTATCTGGGTAGGAGGTGTCGGTAGATTGAACTCTTCGTCGAATGGATCATCAAACGATGAAGCCTGATCATTCGACGGCCGATTGACGAGTGTGGGGTCGGCAGCGATTTTATCGAGGATACTGGTGCGTGACAGGTTGAGGTCTGCAGGCACAGGAATGACCTTGCGCGTTTCGCCGGTGTCTCGCACGCGCGGCTCTTCCGTAGGTTTTTGCACGGCAGGTGTTGGGCTGGTCGGCACGGCAGGCTGTGCCATTAGCTCTGCGAAGTCGATTCCTTTTTCGATGCTGAAGTTTGTTCGTAGCTCTTGGAGCAGTTGGCCGGTAGCAGGGTATGCCTCGCGACACTGCGGGCACAGTTTACGGACAAGCCGTTGTGCCACAACGGTATTGACGGTCGTCGAAATGAGAAATGGCTCGATCTGCATGTCTAGGAGGCGGGGTAGAGCAGTGGCGGCATTATTGGTGTGCAGTGTAGACAAGACGACATGACCGGTCAGTGCTGCCTGTACTGCGAGATTTGCTGTCTCGGAATCACGAATCTCTCCAACCATAATGATGTTAGGGTCTTGGCGTAAGAGTGCGCGCAGTCCGTTTGCAAATGTCATGCCAGCCTGCGTGTTGACTTGTGTTTGGTTGGCTCCCGCGATACGGTATTCGACGGGGTCTTCAATGGTGCTGATATTTACCCCCGGAGTATTGAGCTGGGTTAGTACAGAATAAAGAGTGGTAGATTTGCCGGCGCCGGTTGGCCCCGTCACGAGGGTCATCCCATGCGGCTGCTTCATGGCTTCATGTAGTGAGTTGAGTGCTTGATCAGCAAAGCCCAGCTCCTCAAGCGTGGCGGCTTTGGTAGTTTCATCGAGTAGACGCATAACAACCTTCTCGCCCTCCATAACAGGTAGTGTAGAGACACGAACGGCGATGGTCTTCGACCCAATGACGGCCTTAAATCTGCCGTCTTGTGGCAAGCGGTGCTCGTCTATCTTGAGATTTGCCATAATCTTGATGCGGCTTACAACGGCTGGCAGGAGTTGCTTCGGCAGGGTCATGGATTCTTTGAGGACGCCATCGATGCGGTAGCGGATTTGGACGATATTTTCGCGGGGCTCAATGTGGATGTCTGAGGCTCTGGCTTTCAAGGCTGATTCGAGGACAATATTGACGGTTTTGGCAATCGGAGCGTCGCTAGTGAGTTCATCGGCCGACACATTCTCGGAGGCGGTAGCGGTCTTTTCGTTGCTTGAACTGTCCTTGATGGCTTGATTAATCTCTGTATCAAGGCCGGCGCGGTATTGGTCGAGAACAGCCAAGATATCACTGGTGGTGGCGACGTTGATTTGTACCGCACCACCGAGCTGCTTCTCAATGGCGTCGATTGCCTGAATATCCTCAGGGTCGGCCATCGCCAGCTGCCACTTGGTGTTTTTTTGACCGAAGATGACAGCCTGGTAGCGTTTGGCGATACGCTCCGGGATTTTGATTAAGAGCTCGCGTGGGATTTTGACATTAGCCAGATTCACGTAGGGGAGACTGAGACTGGCGGCGTATTGAGCAACGAGCTCACGCTCGCCAATCATACGGCGCTGAATCAATACCCGATCAAGCGGCTCGTTCGTCTGGGCAGCAATCGTCTCGGCTTGCTTCAACAGATCGGGGGAGAGTTTGCCGCTCTTGGTGAGCAGGGTTTTGAGGGCATCGGCTGAAATATGCATATTCAGATACTATTTTAGCATAAGCAAGATTGTGAATGGGTGATTGATGAAATAAACTGCATACGCTTTACTTTCGGTTTTGCGGCTATGTATGATGTTTGGCAATAACTAATATTTGAACAGGGGGATGTGCCTATGAAGCGAGTAGTGGCCGTATGGAATATAGGTATTGTTGGATTGTTGAGTTTTATGCCACTTCAATCATTCGCCGTCGGGAGTCCGTCGCTGGTGATTCGTGAGGTTTATCTGGGTAGCCCAATCGATGCGACCGATGAATACGTGGTGATCCACAATAATAGCAATGATGTGGTTGATTTGCAGGGTGTGGAGTTAGAGTATAAGTCGGCGACTGGGAAGAGCTGGACTCGTAAGGCGTTCGTTGCCGATCCACTGTCCCTGTCTGGTCATAGCGACGCACTGTTTGCGACCAAGCGCGACCGTCAAGTTGCAATGAGCGATGGGTTAGCTCAGGCTGGTGGAAATCTGCATGTTACTGTGAATGGAGCAGTAATCGACCGGCTGGCTTGGGGTACTGGCGATAGTCCCGAGGGTGTATCCATCTCGGCACCAAAAGCTGGCATTGCCCTGGAGAGGGAGTGCTCGGATGATGATGGGGTCTGTGTTGACTCGGATAATAATAGTCAAGATTTTTCCGAAAAGTTAGTGGATGCATCTGCTTCTCAGGGGAATGTTCCGGTAAATAACCCTACTGGCACAGGTCAGCCTGGCAAAGGCAGTGTTGATAGTGTGGTTATCGAAGATTATGCGATTGAAATCACGGAGCTATTGCCGGATCCAACAAGCCCACAGACTGATGCAAAGGACGAATTTATCGAGATATACAACGCTGGATCAGGCACTGCCACATTGACAGGATGGAAGTTGTCGGATGGGAAACACTCTTTTTCACTTGACAGTGTGAACCTAGGCGCCGGTGAGTATCGTGCATTGTATTCGCGCGATACGAAACTATCACTCAACAATGATGGCGATCAGATTTTGCTTTTGCGACCAAGCGGCGAGACGGAATTTATAACGCCGAATTATGGTAAGGCGAAGACTGCCACGTCGTTTGGTGCGACCGAAACTGGCTGGGGATGGCTAGAGAGCGCAAGTCCAGGTAGTGTGAACGCGGGGTTAAGTCTTGACCAGAGCCCGAGTAAGGCGAAAACAAGCACGAGCAGCAAGTCTAAGGGAGGTGTTAAGAAGTCATCTGCCAAATCGGCAAGTGCAGCAAAGACCGGTAAGCTGGCAGATGGAGGTGTTCAGTCCGAGACGAATTCAGATGCTTCGGCTGAAGATCGACCAGGTGTCCCATGGTCATGGATACTAGCCGGATTGGGTTCTCTTACGGTAGGATATGGTGCATATGAATACAGACCAGAAATTCTTAGTTTCTTCACAAAGCTCCGAGCAAAGCTTGGCGCTGGGAAGTAAGTTCGCAAGCATTCTGAAGCCTGGAGACGTAGTTAAGTTTATCGGCGATCTTGGTGGCGGTAAGACCACCTTTATCAAAGGGCTCGCGAAGGGGCTCGGCATCGAACAAACTGTGACGAGCCCGACCTACAACATTCAGCGCTCCTACAAAATTCCTTCCGGAGGCACACTCGAACACTATGATCTGTACCGGCTAGGAGACGACAAGGTTCTCTTACAAGAGATGAAAGAAATTATTGCTGCTCAGGATGCGATTATTGTGATCGAATGGGCGGATCATTTCACCCAACATCTCACACAAGATCGCTTCGTCATCAAGGCAGAATATATTGATGAGCAGACACGTCGGTATGAGCTTATAGCAACTGGAGAATCGACTGCTGCACGTTTGAGTACAATTAAAGCGCGCCTGGAGAGACTGTTCAATGATTCTTGCATTGCGTACGGATAAGCCGGAGGCCGAGCTATACCTCATCGATAACGCCGGGCATGGGGTGTCGAAGCATACTTGGGAGGCGCATCGTCAGCTTGCTGGCACGCTCGTAAGTACTGTCCAGTCATTTTTGCACGCAAACGATCTTGAGGCTAGCAAGCTAACAGGTCTGGTTATTTTTACTGGCTCAGGATCGTTTACTGGGCTACGCATTGGTACGACGGTTGCAAACACACTCGCCTATGCACATGCCTTACCGATAGCTAGCGGTGAAGGAGATGATTGGCTTGCAGATGGGCTAAAACGATTACAGGCAGCTCAGCCGGGTCAGTACGCGACCCCGAAGTACGGCAAAGAGCCAAATATCACGAAGTCAAAAGCTTAATATTTCGTATCGAGGATCTTTTTCAATGCATCAAAGAAGTCTACTGGGCTTGACCAGGTTTCTTCTGCTGGATCAGACTTTGCAAATTCATCAACCCCAATATAGTTCGTTTCGAAATACGACTTAAGGATTTCTACTGTGCTGAGTTTCGCGCGATATATGATCCATAATGCTTGCTGTTGATATGTGCGGTTGATAGCTGGCACGATCAGAATTGGCTGCGCTTCGATAACCGCATCGCATCCGAGCTCTTCACGTATCTCGCGTCGCAGTGCACTATGCAGATCCTCGCCCCATTCCAAGCCGCCGCCCGGCATATCCCAGCTGTCGCGTTCTCGCACAACAAGTAGTTGATTATGTTCGTTTGTGATAAGTGCTTTCACACTGACTCGGTAATAGCAGTTTGGTACATCTGGGCCCATCTTCATAAAACACATCATACGATCCGGACGTACATTCGTCAAAGGTCTGAAGCGAGTGTGTGATCCACCTATCGTCTGGGTATATAATAAGAGTATGAAGCGCTCTGCCTCAGCGATTAGTATCAAGAAGCTCAACAAGTCGTTTGGCAGTAAGCATGCTCTCAAAGACGTGAGCTTCGCAATTCCCGAAGGACAGATATCGGGTTTTTTGGGGCCGAATGGTGCTGGCAAGACCACAACTATCAGATGTCTGATGGATTTTATTCGTGGCGATAGCGGAGAGATCAAAGTTTTGGGGATGGACGCGCGCGAGGATAGTGTGGCGCTCAAAGCGAAGATCGGTTACGTCCCCTCTGATCATCAGCTCAACGAAAAATGGACAGGGGAACAGCATATCACATATATCTCCCAAGCTCGCGGTGTATCGGGTACTGCGCCAGAGATTGTGGAGAGAATGCATCTTGATGTGGGATCAAAAGTAAAGAATCTCTCGAGTGGTAATAAGCAAAAACTTTCCATCATTCTTGCGCTTATCGGCAACCCATCATTACTCGTGCTAGATGAACCTACGCAAGGGCTCGACCCGCTGTTTCAAAACGAAATTTATGAGATCTTGCGTGATTTTCAACAAACAGGTGGTACTGTCTTGATCTCGTCACATAATCTCAGTGAGGTACAGCGTCTGTGTAGCCGAGTTGTGATTATCCGCGATGGCCAAATTATTGCTGAAGAGCCACTCGATAGTTTGCGTGCGCTCAATACCCATGAAATAACAGTCCGGTTTGCCAAGAAAGTATCCCCGAAAGTATTTGAGCGAGATGGTGTTGTTGTGACAGCTCACGCACCAACAGAAATATCCATGAAAGTGCGTGGCGGCCTGGATGCTGTTGTGAAGCAACTCGCAGCCTACTCTGTGGTCGACTTGCAAGTTACTCATGCGTCACTAGAAGAAGTCTTTATGGAGATGTATCAATAATGTATTTGCTCGCACGCACATTGAAGAACCGACTTGTATCGAGTATTGTCTATATTCTTTCTGGAGTAGGTTTTCTGGAGTTGTATATCGCCCTCTATCCATCACTCTCCAAGGAGATTCAGGCATACGATCAACTGGCGAAGGCGTTTCCTGAGGCACTGATGAAGGCCTTTGGTATTGAGGAGCTGATCTTCACGTCGTTTGAGGGATATGTCGCGACTGAGCACTTCAGTTTTATCTGGCCGCTGCTGATTATTTTTATGACTCTAGGATTTGCTGCATCTACATTGGCGGGCGAAATTGAGCGTAGGACATTGGGCCTTACTTTGTCGCAACCAATCTCTCGAACCAGCATATATTTCACTAAGTATCTGGCTGGCGTACTTATAATACTAGCGTTTACGCTAGCCAGTATCTATTCTGTGGTGCCGCTAGCGGCACTGCATGGTGTATCAATTCAGGTCAGTCACTTCTGGAGTATGACCGTGCTTGGCTTCTGTTTTGGGCTCTGCATGTTGTCGCTTGGTTTTGCGATGAGCGCCATCTTTAGTGAGCGCTCGCATGTGTCGATGGCTGCAGGCGGCCTACTGGTCGGCATGTATGTTTTGCGTATCGTCGCTGGTCTCAAGGACAGCTGGAAAGATATTGAATACGCATCGATTTTTCATTATCTCAACACCTCGAAAGCACTTCTGCGTGGTGAGTTGGTAGGTCAAGATATAGCTGTTCTCCTTGGTGCCTCAGTTCTCCTCACACTACTAGGATGGGTGATATTTGTCCAACGTGATGTAGCTGTGTAGATCGCTCAAGCTTGCTTAAGTACTAGCGAAAAGCGCACAATATATGTATTCCGATTCAGATTACGGAATGTACTGAACACTAAATGTATTGCATTTAATATGAAGACCACGGGTGTGTGCACTTCAGCGCCGTGGTGCTATAAGAAAGAGGTGAAAACGCTATGGATCCAATTACAATTGGCGCCGTAATTGTCGCGCTAGCCGCCGGCGTGGGCGCAAAAACTGTCTATGATCAAACTCAAACTAAGGCAAAAAAAGGCGAGGCAAGCAAGATTATCGATGAGGCTAAGGCCAAGGCAAAAGAAGAAGTCTTGAAGGCAAAAGAAGACGCTGTGAAGGTTTTGGAAGACGCTAAAGCAGAAGAAAAGAAGATTCGTGAACGGCTTGATGAAGCTGAGAAACGTGTTGCAAATCGAGAAACGTCGCTGGATGCAAAATTCTCAGAGCTCGAGCGTAAGAGCGACGCGCTCAAAGAAAACGAAAAAGAAATCGAAGCGATTAAGGATGAGTTGCGTGCTATCCGGGCGAAGCAGGAGGAAAACCTCGAAAAAATTGCCAAGATGAAGAAGGCCGATGCGGCCGCTAAGATCATGGAAATGACTGAGAAGGAAATTAAGCATGACCTCACGGAACTTATCGAGAAGCGTAAACGCGAAGCAAAAGAACTTGCTGATCATAATGCGACCGAGATCATGGTCGAGGCGATGGAACGGATGGCGACCGAAGTTGCGACTGAGCGTGTCGTGACGACGGTGCCGTTGCCGAGCGATGACGTGAAGGGTCGCATTATCGGGAAGGAAGGACGAAACATCCAGGCGCTTGAGCGAGCGACGGGTGTTGATATTCTTGTCGACGAAACACCAGGAGTCGTCGTAGTTTCTGGCTTTGACCCAGTGCGTCGGCAGGTGGCTCGCGTAGCGCTTGAGAAGCTCATCAAAGATGGCCGGATCCATCCGGCTCGTATCGAAGAGGTTGCCAAGAAGGCTCATGGTGAGATCGAAAACGAGATCAAAAAAGCCGGTGAAGAAGCTGGTCGCGAAGCTGGGGTAGTTGGCTTGCCGCCAGAGATCGTGCGCCTCATGGGTTCGATGAAATTCCGTACAAGCTATTCGCAGAATGTGCTCAAGCACTCAGTCGAGATGGCTCACCTCGCGGCGATGATTGCCGAAGAAGTTGGAGCGGATGTACGTATTTCTCGTCGCGCTGCCTACCTGCACGACCTCGGTAAGGCTGTCACGCATGAGATGGAAGGTAAGCATCATCACTTGACGCGCGTACTTCTCGAGAAATACGGGCTAGATGAGCCAACTATTCATGCTGCAGAAGCCCATCATGACGACATCGAAGCTACCACACCAGAGGCTGTCATCGTGCGCGCGGTGGATGCACTCTCGGCAGGTCGTCCGGGCGCTCGCGGTGATAGTGTTGAAAACTTCGCTAAGCGCATGACTGATCTAGAAAACATCACCAAGACGTTTCCGGGACTTGAGAAGGTCTATGCTATGTCGGCCGGTCGCGAGATTCGCGTATTTGTGAAGCCTGCGGAGATCGATGATCTATCGGCGATTCGACTGGCGCGAGATATTGCCAATAAGATCGAAGCAACACTCAAATATCCAGGTACGATCAAGGTGAATGTGATTCGTGAGACTCGGGCTGAGGAATATGCCAAGTAGATCACGTGAGTAAGTAGACTTGTGCAATACAGTTTGATGCATTACCATAAGCGAGATACTATTAGCACATAAGCTCTGATCAGAAAAAGATCCAGAAGGAAAGATACTATGCCGCGGAAAACATCAAAACAAACGAAGGGCCCACGACCAATACGTTCGGGGAGGAATGCCGTAAAGCGCACTCCTAAAGCTGATGTTAGTATTACGAGACGCACCATCAATGAACCAGTTTGGATCTGGGTTCTTATAGCAGCTCTGATTATGTTTATTGTCTGGTATATATGGGCATGGCTGACACCTAGCGCTCCGTATGTAGGTTAGACAGCGTTGAGCTCGAAACCCATCGTAGCTCAATACCTGGACTTACAGCTAAAAAAAGACTATAATTATCCCTTATGAAAATCCTCCACATAGGTGATGTAGTGGCTCGGCACGGTCGACGTGTCGTCCAGAAATTACTCCCAGGCTTGATAGAAGAGTATGGGATTGATTTTGTGATCGCCCAGTCTGAGAATATGGCGACTGGCAACGGCTTAACAGTCAAGGCTGTGCAAGAACTACAAAAAGCAGGTGTAGATTTCTTCACTGGGGGTAATCATAGCTTCAAGAAGCCAGCATTTGATGAGCAGTTTAATGACGCTAGCGTGCCTGTTGTTCGCCCGGGCAACTATGCACACGACAAGCCTGGTCGTGGTCATGCCGTGATCGACACGCCCTATGGAAAGGTGTTGATCGTGAATGTGATTGGCAATCTCTACAATGGTCTCGAGGTCGACAATCCATTGCAGTATGTCGACGAAGTACTCGCGAGATACGAGCACGAAACATTTGCCGCTCGCATTGTGGACTTCCATGCTGAGCTTACGAGCGAGAAGATCGCACTCGGCTATTATCTCGATGGGCGAGTGACGACGGTGGTCTCGAGTCACACCCATGTACCGACCGCTGATGCTCGAGTGCTGCCTGGCGGGACTGCGACAATCTCTGATCTTGGTATGACTGGACCGGCGAATGAAGTATTAGGTGTTAAGAAGGAAATCATCATCGAAGTAATGCGAACTGGCAAGATGCGACCTTTTGAACGGCCAGAAAAGGGACCGGGTGTCTTGCAGGGTCTCCTGGTGGATGCTGATCCGACTACAGGCAAAGCTCGTTCGGTAGAGCAGGTTTTAGAATCTATCGATATATAATCGCTAGCGTTTTACCGTAGGCTTGATACAATAAGTTTAAGCTATGGAAGAGCTCGAAAAGTCGATCGAAAAAACCCTCGAACAGCCCGTCAAATGGTCGCGCATTCGTCGCTTCTTCAAGCGGCTTGGTCCAGGCTTGGTAACCGGAGCGGCTGACGATGATCCATCAGGGATCGGCACGTATTCTCAGACTGGTGCCCAGTTTGGCTATCACTTAGTCTGGATGATGCCATTTATGCTGCCACTCATGACGGCTGTACAGGAGATGGCAGGGCGAATCGGACTTGTGACTGGCAAGGGGTTGGCGCAAGTCATCAAAGAAAACTACAATCGGTGGTTCTTATATATCGCTGTGTTTTGTTTGGTATTTGCGAATGTCGTGAATATCGGTGTCAATATCGGCGCTATGGCGGCATCTGCAAGACTCATTGTCGATCTGCCGTTCGTGTGGTTAACGCTGTTCTTTACGGTTGCGATAGTTATTCTCGAATTAGTCATCCCATATAAACGATATGCGAAGGTCCTGAAGTGGTTATGCCTATCGCTTTTTGCCTATGTTGTTACAGTTTTTCTCGTGGCCGTACCGTGGCCTGAGGTGTTTGGGCATGTGGTATGGCCACATTTTGAGCTAAATAAAGAATTTGTCATGGCAATGGTTGCGCTGCTCGGCACTACTATTTCGCCATATCTGTTCTTTTGGGAGCCAAGTCAAATAGTAGAGGAGGAGATCGAGCATCGGTGGACGGGTATTACAACTGATGAGGTGAAGTTATCACCGGGCAAAGTACGGCGCTTTCGGGTAGATAATTTCACAGGCATGTTTATCTCGCAGATGATTGCATTCTTTATCTTAGTAACCGCCGCCGCGACACTGCATGCATCAGGGATTACGAGTATCGAGACTGCCGACCAAGCCGCTAAGGCTCTCGAGCCACTGGTTACTGCCTTCCCAAATTCGGGCCAGTTTGCATCATGGATCTTTGCAATCGGCATTATTGGCACCGGTCTCCTCGCCGTACCTGTATTGGCGGGCTCAGCTGCGTATGCAGTCAGTGAGGCGGTGGGTGCCAAGGAAGGTCTATTTCGCAAGGTAAAGCGTGCGCCGGTTTTTTATGGTGTTATTGCACTCGCCACGCTGATGGGTCTGCTCATCAATTTTGTCGGTATCCCGCCAATTACGGCACTCTATCTCTCAGCGGTTATTAATGGTGTAATGGCGGTACCGTTGATCTTCATTATTCTGAAGGTCGGCTCAAATAAGAAGATCATGAAAGATTACGTGAACGGTCCGTGGTCAAAAACTATCACGACGATTGCATTGGTTGTGATGCTCACTGCTGCTTTGTTGATGTTTGTGCTTAGGTAGAAGATTGTGACTTTCCCGCTATACTCTGCAGGTCCGATTTGCACCGGGTATGACTGTTTATTGTTTACTATTCCATTTTATATCGACCAATACGCTTGGCTTGTCGTTGGAGTTATTGCTTTATGTATTGCTTTTGGTCGCTTAGTCTTCACGAAGCGTGTTGATCGAATTGTTGGCATCTTTCTCGCCGCAGGTGTTTGTGTGCTACTAATTGGCTGGTATCGTTCGTATACTCACCGGCATCGATTTGACGCCCAGAGCCGATCTGCAATTACATTACTTGGATCAGACGCACTATGGCCTTCATCGTTACCAGATGGCTGGAGGCTAACACGACTTGTCAGTGAGGTATATGGCAAGGAGCCTCAGTCGGCGTATGTTTATGCAACATTTCAGGTCAAGGGGGACGATGCACCACATACGCTGCACGAATTTAATGAGAAACATACCAATAATGAGGGATACGCTTGCGGCTACGTTACGCCAGAAGATAGTTTGAGCCAGAACACAAATAGGGCGAGTCTGGATGTCGGGTGCAGCGAGTTATATACCCTACCCTCCAATAGAGTGGTGTACAAAAGACCGATATCAAATTCTCGTCGAGTAGAATATTTTATGCGCCAAGATGGTTTAGTTGTTGTGCTTGAATCGAAAGCCGACGAGAATCACATCAAGGCCTTCTTTGCCCGCCTCGAGAAGACACCTGCCGACAAGTTGCCATTTATAGCTGAGTAAGGCATGATAGGTCAGATATGAATATGCGACCAAATTTTGCGCTTATTACCGGTGCGTCATCAGGTATCGGTCTAGAACTCGCTCACGTCTACGCATCCCGGGGGTACAATCTCGTAATTGTTGCTCGTGATCAGGATAAGCTGTACAAAGTTGCCAAGACACTGACTCGTGAATACGGCCAACAGGTTGAAGCAATCACGCTCGATCTGACGGCTCCAAAGGCAATCGATACATTGATGCGGCATTTGCACAAAGAAAAAATTCAAATTGATACATTGATTAATAACGCTGGCTTTGGACTCTTTGGTGCGGCGATTGATACTGACTTCAAGGTTGAACGGGATATTGTCGAGCTCAACGTATTAGCTGTGACCGAGCTATGCAAACGCTTTGGGGCGCTCATGGCAGAGCGTGGTCAGGGTGGTATTATGAATGTCGCTTCTACGGCGAGCTTCTTCCCAGGGGTTAATATGAGCGTCTATTATGCGACCAAGGCTTATGTTTTGAGTTACTCTCTGGCCTTGGCGGAGGAATTATCGCTCTATGGCGTACATGTGATGGCATTATGCCCGGGGCCAACGCGCTCAAACTTTGCGCAGACGGCTCATGCGAGTAAGACACGACTCTTCGGTCGGCCTATAGATGCGCGGGCTGTCGCTCGCGCAGGTTATCGTGGTATGAAGTATCGACGACGAGTGGTTGTGGTGGGGCTGCGGAATAAATTGGCTGTCTACCTTCGCCGATTGATACCGGATTATTTAGCCGCGCGAGTTGTGCGTAAGGCTGTCCAGACTCGCAAGCCCTACGCTTGATCTTAGGCTGGCAGCAGCCCAATGATGAGCCCCGCCACCAGCATGGTAACGAGCTGATTGCCGACATTGATGAGCGTAACTTCTCGAGCACGAGCTTCTGAGAAGTCGATCGCGACGGTACGTGTGAGCGCAATACCGAGCCATAACCAAAGTGCAGTAAGTGTTGAATCTTGTAAGAAGCTATTGTTGAAAAAACTATGTGCCATATATGCGACATGTGCGATCACGTATGCCATTACAAGCGACAAGACAAACAAACTAGCGAAGTATACATTCATCGACAGTCGCTTGTTTTGTGGAACTTTATCAACTCCAGATAATTTCATCCACTGTTTTCCGAGGAGCGGGCCGTACCAGATTGTCCCAACGACCATGCTGCTCATCGCAGCGAAGAGTACTGCCCAATAATTTATCATGACGTCCACGGTGCCTCCTATGACTCGTTAGTTCGATATGCGAACAAGTATGATCGCTTAACCGTTGGTTTGTCTAGAGGTAAGCTTGTGTCGCATACTTACCGCAAACCCTATTAACCGGGTGTTTTCGATCAAGATAAGTATGCGCACGCCGATAAGCTGCTCATAGATTTGTCACGAGAAGAGAAGAGTCCGGATTTATATCAGGCTCAATATTAGCAATATGCGGGCCGCGCCTTTCCAGTTGGTCAGTTTATGCTTTTGGCGTCAAAGGATGGTGATTGCGAGTGAGAGACTTAAAAATGTCATGTAGGCGGCAATACCGCGGATGATGGGTGCTTCCATAGTGACTGCAGCGATGGCGTAGCCGACGGTAAATGTACGTAGGTGGCGTGGGATGATCGTGCGTTATGCGATGCCGATATGTGTAAGTGCTTTGTTGCAATACCCAGGCACCATGTGTTGCCAAGCAAGGCGAGGATTGCCACCCAACCAAGGCTACCCTGCAGATAATTGCTTATATACGAATTATCGCACGGAAGTTCTGAGCGTACGCATGTAGAATCTAGACGATAGGTACATATGTGAAGCACCAGCGATGGTATATGCGCAGTAGCGTCGAGCCTGATGCATTGGCTTCAGTGTAGCAGAATTCGATAATAATAAAGAAACCCCGACATCACTGATGTCGGTGAGGACGAGGTGCGCCTAGTGGGTATGTGTTTGTGTACGGGTTTGTACGAGGCAAGAATAGGCACTAATTATAGCAAAAACGAGTAAAAAATCAATAAAAATGGGGTGAGTGAAGGGTCTCGAACCCTCGACCTCCGGGACCACAACCCGGCGCTCTAACCAACTGAGCTACACCCACCATATCTGACAGCAATGGTTTATCTATTTTTAAGGAACGTATTTGACGCAGAAGAAATGGTTAGCGCAGATTTCTGAAGTACGACAGTGCCGTAACAACTCACTTAAGCCACACCCACTATAAAGATGGCGCCCCCGGAAGGATTCGAACCTTCGACCTTGAGCTTAGAAGTCTCCTGCTCTATCCAGCTGAGCTACAGGGGCGAATCTGACGGAGGGATATCTGGAGCGGGTAGCGGGAATCAAACCCGCATCGCCTGCTTGGAAGGCAGGAATAATAATCTTTATACCATACCCGCATACGTGCGTAGAACAGGAGTATTTTACCATCTGAAGCTCTGCTTGGGAAGATGTATACAGATCCGTACGTCGTACTCAGCTTGGGTACTATTTGCAAGCATGATGCCGAAGCTGCATAATAAGCTTATGCATTTTATAGCCGACACGACAGACGCGGCAGTGGCTCTGGGTGGCTTCTTCACAGTATTTGCCGCGGTGTTTGTATTGATCTTATTAGTGTCGGCGCTGGCGCTCTTCTTGCTCTGGCTGGTGATGCTTATCGATGCCTTCAATCGTAAGCAGTGGCCGAGCAGCGAACTGCGCATTATTGTCATCATTGTGCTGCTGGTGAGTCTACCGCTACAGCTCTACTGGCTGACCGCATTATTGTATTATTTCTCGATCAAGAGGCCGCTCGATGCAGGGCGAACGCCAAGCTTTCTTTCTGATACCAGTTGGTCGAGTGCGCCGAAGAAGCGTAAGCGTACGACTCGCCGATCTAAGAAGTAGTTGACTGGATCGCTTATTGTAGAGTGCCGATTGCTGGCAAGCTACTGAGGACTTCTGCACCATGAGGGGATTGGTCAATGACGTTACTCATGTCGGCTCCGCAGAATGCTGATCCGTCTGAGGGCACATGCTGTCCGTTTTCCCACCCGCGAGAGCTCGATACATCATAGACAGTCCCATTTACAGCGACCCAACACTTGGCGCCGTTTTTGCCATTGTTTTTAGCCAGGTCGGCCTGCGAGATTATGGCGGTTGCTGAAGTGCTTGCTCCTGGATTTGAGCTCGTGTCGCTTGCTGCCGAATTTGTCGACGCTGTGTTATTTGTACTGCTTGGTGTGCTGGTTGATCGGGTCAGCATATACCAGATGCCGGCTCCCATAATTATTGCGACCACAATGATGATGGGTAGGGATTTTTTCATAGCTCGTATTCTCCGTACATTAACTGATATGGTTCAAGACTAGTTTAGTCTAGTTACGTGCTTCCTTTCGGAGCAGTTCGAGTAACTTTGTGTACATGTTCTCATGTCTCATATTATACCCGAATTCACATTCTTTGAGATGCAGGTTGAAATGGTC
>JADZGC010000012.1 GCA_020854115.1 bacterium
AGATTTGAAAGCTCGGCCCAATAATGGTCGCGCACCTCATAGTTACCAAAAAGCAGTACCTGACGACCAGATATGCTACCGCTGAGCATCACGATTTGGCGAGGTTGGTACTCACCGTCCTTGGTAAGTGTGAGGTAAGTGATGCCGCGTAGTTTTTGATCTTGAGTAATAATCGGCTGTACAAATTGTCTACCACCAGGATCGTTTGACAGCAGTAGACTTTGTGCGCCCGCAGCACTACCGGGGTTGCCATCATTTACGCTATTGAGCGCATTGACTGAGGCGCGTTTTTGTTCTGGCGAGAGGCTTATGGGGCCACGATTCGTACCCATCCATTCGGTTGAATCAATCAGGGCAAGATAGTTATTGGATGGCGTATTGAGATTGGTCGAAGATAGGGCGGAAAACTTTGACAGCAGTGCGACGAGTAGGTAGGTGTCTGTCCAGGCATAGGCACCGGTTGGCTGCGTAGAGAAGCGTGCCTCCCATGATACGGGTACGGTCAAGCCAATATCGTAGGCAATGGCTTTGGCGCCAGGCGGACGGAGGAAGAAGCGCTGACTGATGTCAGTTCTTGCGCTTGCATCGACACTGGGGCGTGTTGTGATGCTTGGGCTTACACTCTCTGTGGGGAGCACTTTTTTCTTATTTGTAGACAATAGGATGGCTGGCACCGCAACGAATAGCACGATAATGATTGCACCAACTAAGCCGACTAGAATGAGCTTCTTGGTAAACGGCTTTGGACCGCTCGCGCCGGGGTCAAGCGAGGGTGTACCATAGATCTTTTGAAGCTTTGGATTCGGAATGGTGGCTGGTTGTTCGCCGGGCTTCGCAGTGCCAGATGGGTTTGCCGGAGTCGTAGGCGCAGCTGGATTGACTGGCTTCTGAGCATCATTTGACTGTGGGCTAGCTGGAGGCATAATTACCTTTCAGTATACCGCTAATGATTCTTAGGTAAAAGCCCGTGCGTGAGTCATCCCGCGTGTATTTAAAGCATAACTATTTTCGTGGTACTTTCGGCTTATGCTTGAGTAGGTTAAAATGATATGACATGACCAAAGACGCCAACCATCCATTACTTCAAGATCTTAATGACGGGCAGCGTGAGGGTGTCTTGACTACCGACGGGCCAGTTTTGATGCTGGCGGGAGCTGGTTCTGGTAAAACCAAGACACTGACGCATCGTATTGCCTACCTCGTGGACGTCAAGAAAGTGCATCCGAGCGCAATCTTGGCGGTGACTTTTACGAACAAAGCTGCTACTGAGATGCGAGTGCGTATCAACGGACTGTTGGGGCGAGACGCCGAAGATCGGATGTTTTTGCCGTTTCTTGGGACATTTCACTCGATCGCAGTCCGAATCTTGCGGCGCGAGGCGATGCATCTAGGCTACCCGACGAGCTTTGCGATCTACGATGAAGCCGATACTCAGGCGGTGGTGAAGCTGGTTTGTAAAGATCTCGGGATCGAGGAAAAAGTCTTTTCACCGCAATCAATGCGCAATTTAATTTCGAGCGCCAAGAATGAACTCTTGTTGCCTGGCCAATATGCCAAGCTGGCGCAAGGACGAGCTCAAGAAACTGCAGCTATGATTTATCCTGAATACCAGAAGCGACTCAAAGCCAGCGGCGCGGTGGACTTCGATGATATCATCATGCTCGTAGTGCGACTCTTCGAGGAAAATCCTGAAGTCTTGAAGCGCTACCAAGAGCAGTTTCAGTACATTCTCGTCGATGAGTATCAGGACACGAATCACGCCCAGTATCAGCTCGTGCAACTCTTGGCTGAAGGGCGACGAAATATCTGCGTAGTGGGGGATGACTGGCAGTCGATCTACTCATGGCGCGGAGCAAATTATGAGAATATCCTCAACTTCGAGTCCGATTATCCGGATGCCAAAGTCATCAAGCTTGAGCAAAACTATCGTAGTACCCAGCATATCCTCGACGCCGCTCACTCAGTGATTACAAAGAATACCATTCGGACGGATAAACAGCTCTTCACCGAGAAGGGGGATGGCGAGAAGATCGTGATCCAGCAGGTGAGTGATGAGCTTGCTGAGGGTCAATTCGTGATTCAGACCATTGATCGGCTGGTGAGTGACCAGGGATATAAATATTCAGATTGTGCCGTGCTGTATCGGACGAATGCCCAATCTCGTTCGCTCGAAGAGTCGTTTCTTCGCTACAATACGCCGTATCAAATCGTCGGTGGCGTACGTTTCTATGAGCGTAAAGAGATCAAGGATACGCTAGCCTATTTGCGCTTCGTCGCAAATCCGCAGGACAGCGTGAGCTGGCGACGAATCGTCAATGTGCCAGCGCGCGGACTCGGTGATAGGAGTTTGGCTGTCATGAGCGATTATGCGATGGCGCATGGACTCGATTTGCTCGAAGCTTGCAGGCGGACAGACGATGTTGCGGGCCTCACTCCCAAGGCGAAAGTGGCTTTTGCGGACTTTGCAGTCCTCATTGCAGACTTTCGCGAGTCGGCCGAGCGCCTACCAGTTGCCGAGCTGGCGGAGCTAATTGTGAAAAAATCAGGGTATCTCGACGCGATCGAGAAAGAAAACAAAGGCGCACTAACCGGTGCCGATCGGCTCGAAAACGTGCAGGAATTTTTGGGTGTAGCAAAAGGTTTCGGTACGACTGCTCTTGAGGAGTTTCTCTCAGATATTTCCTTAGTCACAGATCTCGATACGTGGGAGAACACCAATGATGCAGTGACACTGATGACCTTGCATGCAGCGAAAGGCTTGGAGTTTAAGGCAGTCTTCATGATCGGTATGGAGGAGGGAATTTTTCCGCATTCGCGCACTATGTTTGAGCCGACGGAGCTCGAGGAAGAACGCCGACTGTGTTATGTGGGTATGACACGAGCGCGTGAGCGACTCTATCTCGTGCATGCGACGATGCGCCTGCTCTATGGGTCGACACAGCACAATCCAATCTCACGCTTTGTGATGGAGATTCCCGCCGAGTATTCGGAAGCCGGGCTTATCAATACGTCGGTTCGCCTCGGTGCAGGAGTATTCGGCAATCAGTCCTGGCGTCAATCTGGCATGGCGCCGGTAGTCCCGGCCGGGCAGCGACTTGACGATCCGTTTCCGGACGATATTCCATCGACTCCAGAATTGAATAAGGGCGACAAGGTTGAGCACTCGACCTTCGGGATCGGAACTGTATTGGATATTGAAGAAGATGATGTGCAGATACTGTTTGAAAAAGCCGGCATCAAGCGGCTCAATATCGGCTTTGCACCTTTGCGTAAGCTCACATAAGGTTATTATTTGCATAATTGGTATCATCCGGAGATAATAAACGTAACTATTAATCGAGCAAAGAAACCTGAACGTGTTAGATTCCGATAAGTTAGCAAGACTGGTCCTTTCAATAATTGTTTCGGTCTGGGGGGTACTGATCACCACACCTACCGCCCTAGCCGCGGCAGACACCTGTACCTGGGACGGGAGTGAAAGTGGGAGTTGGAGTAACGGTGATAACTGGACTGGCTGTGATAATGGTGGGGTGCCAGATAGCGGTGATACGTTAATCTTCCCGAATGGCGCTGGCAACAAAATAAACTCTAATGATATTGGCGTCTTGAATCTAGACTCAATCATCTACTCTGGTGATAACTATACTACTAGTGGCAATGCCATTAATCTAACAGGCGGAGCCCCAAATGTAATCATCTTTTCAGGTAATCTCAATAACCACAACATTGATACCACTATTACAGCTAGCGAATCCAAGGCGATTGCGTACTCTGGTAGTGAAAATGAAATAGGTGGTGGACTTATTTTGGCATTTAGTGATGGGGATATGAACTTCAGCGCAGGTGCAGTAGTAGAATTAGAAGTGTCGGGAATAATCAGTGGTACTACCGGTAATTTTGTGGTCGGTCCTGATAGCGATTTAATATTAACGAACACTAACACTTTCAGTAAAACAGGTATTACTATAAATACCGGAGCGATTCTCGATTGTGGTGCAGATGAATGCACCGGTGCTTATTCGGGGGGAGACACGATTTCAATTTATGGAAGTGGCTGGTTAGCCCTTAACGCAGCTGGTACCTTGGCTGATAACATTGGCTTTATAGATGGAACAGGTTCACCAGGAACTGTTGGAGCTGCAGTTGGTTCTAGCATCAGCGGTAGCATTATAGTTGGTGGCAGTGGAGAAATTAAGGTACAGAACGAGATTGACCTTGATCTTACGGGTGACATAAGCTTTACCGGCGGTTCTTTACTATTTGAGGGTACTGGCTTGTTGGGTACGCAATCTATAACGCACAGCTCTGGCACTATATTCGATAGCCCAGCTGGAGAAATAACGGTAGACAATGTGTATCTAGAACTCAATTCGTCCAATGCCAGCTATGATGGTTCAATCGATGCAATAAATGGTGCGGTTATTCTTGTCACTGATCCTGATGCGCTTGGCTCTGATATTGGCGAAACCATTATCGAAGACGGCAGCAGTTTAGCAATTGACGGGAGTCTCACGATCAATGAGTTAATAACCATAACGGGCCCAGGAGCGGCTGATGGCGATGGGGCAATCTATGTTGAGTCAGGTAGCCCAGAACTTACCGCCGAGATTACACTTGGCGGCGATGCGACTTTGGCTAACTGGGGCGGCGATGGTGATACCTTGCTGCTGAGCGGCAACATTACAGGTACAGGAGACCTAAGCTATATTAGTAACTATTCGTTGGGTAATGCCACAGGCTTTGAGCATTTTGGTACTTCGAGTAATGATTATTCAGGTTCAACTACAATTGATGCGTCTCTAGTTATCGCCTCAAAGACAAGTAATGCAATTACTATTCCTGGTGACGTTACGATTAATGGTGGTTCTACATATGGATTTCTAGAGTTAACCGAGGATAATAACGTGGCTGACGATGCTACAATCACTCTCAACAACGAAACTGGCACAGCTACCTTCTACATACCAGCGTCTATTTCGGATACAGTTGGGACGATAGTTGGAGATGGTACTTTTAGCCTTGGACTCAATACACCAATAATATCTGTTGGTGCAGATAACGAAAACGGCACATTTAGCGGTACGATCACCTCTGACGAGGGAGAGATTGACAAGGTAGGGACCGGTGCCTGGACTCTCACTGGCACGAACGAAACCCTTGATGATGACTTTTCAATATATCGTGTTTCGGAGGGCAAGCTGTTGCTGAATTTTTCTGATTCCTCTGGTCAGTTTTCTGACTACACAGTGACAGGCGGTACACTGGGTGGTAGTGGCGTCATAGGAAATCTCATCGGCACGAATGGAGTAGTCGCTCCGGGGAATAGCCCAGGATGCATAGATCCAGATGGGGATGTAACCCTCTCAAGTAATCTCGCATTTAGTGCAGAATTAAACGGCCCCACAGCATGTACGGATTATGATAGATTAAATGCCAGTGGGACTGTCAATATCAATAATGCGACTTTGCAGGTTGACCCTGGTTATACGCCAGAAGTTGGAACCGTATTTACGATCATTCAGGGCGTAGCTGTAAGCGGTACTTTCGCTGGTCTTCCAGATGGCTCAAAGGTAAGTACAGAGGGGCTAGATTTTCGGGTTAACTATACATCGACTGCCGTGACTCTCACGGCATTGGGCGGGACACTCGCAGATACGGGCGATAATCTTTCACTGATGCTCGCTATTGCGGTCTTGTGTTTGTTCGGTGCAGCGGTATCTATGGGGGCGACCCCGGCTGTTCGCAGAAAGATGCAAAAAAATCAATGAGAAGGACATAGTCTTGAAAAATAATAAAATCATAAAGCAAATACTATGCATGATATTTATTACGGTGGTAGCCTGCTGCTTATACCCAGCAAGAGCCAGCGCAGCCACTATCACGCTTAATGGAAGCTGTTCGATCGATGATGCGATTACTAATGCGAATAATGATGACCAGTCTGGATCTGTCAACTGCACAGCTGGCGCGGGAGATGATATCATAAATATCCCCGCGGGCACTTGGAGCTTTGGTACGAATAATGTTGTTTCAAGTAATATTAGTTTTATTGGTGCTGGACCAGGCACATCGATATTAGATGGACTAGGTACGTACAGCGGACTGTTTTGCGATGGCGGTGCTGGTACGCAGTTTAATATGTCTCTGAGTCAACTGGTCATCCGCGACACGACTGACCCAGGTTATTTGGGGCGAGCAGCGGTAGCGGCGCAAAACTGTAACGTCAACATGATAGCAATTGAGATTTTTGGCGTAGCTTCCGAGACTGCTACTAGCTTTGTAACATCGGATGATACGGATATGTCGGTCATCATTAATGGGCTGTACGTACATGATTCAGTTGGTCCAGGGTTGTACTTTTTTGAAGCAGAAGGCTCGATCAGTACACTTACCAGCACAGTCGAGGGTTATACTGCTTCAGATATGACGGCAGGGCAGATAGGTATGTCCGGAGGTATAGTCACAATGACAAGGACTGGTAATGTGAATACTACTGTGAGAAATAGCACACTCCTACCAAGCGTTTCAACCGGCATAGGCGTGTATATTATGTCTAACGCAGAAAGTGTGACGAATGCAAATGCGACCATTAGCCTCATTAACACAACTATTGCAGGTAATGGCATAGGTGTATTGCCGGCATCAGGAGTCTTCGCCTCATCTTCTGCCAATGTTGGCCTGAGCGCGGCCACGACCGTAAACTTCCAAAACGTGCTTATAGCAGGTAATAATACAGGATCTGGCATTGTCAATTGTGCAGGGCAGAATGCGGCGAGCGGAGGCAGTGAGACGATTACGTTTGCTTCCCAGGGTAATAACTTGTCTGATGATAGTAGCTGCAATCTCGTAGGTAGTGGCGATCAAGAGAATGTCAGTAATCTTCTGACCACACTCGGCCCGCTCCAAGACAATGGAGGCTTCACACCAACTAGGGCATTGCTATTTGGTTCACCAGCGATTGATGCTGGCGCAACGATCGCTGGCCTGACGGATGATCAGAGAGGTGTGGCTCGCCCACAGCACAGTGGCTACGACATAGGAGCATATGAGTATGATGAAGTTTCACAGCAAGGCGGTGGAAATCAGCAAGGCGGTGGAGAGGGTTCACAGGGTAGCAGCCAGGCCGAATCTTTGGCTGACACGGGGGAAAATACACGGTGGATACTTATTGTATCGATATTGAGTATTACTTTAGGTCTTGTGGGAAGCATATTTGCTCTTCGGCGCCAGAAACGGTAGATATTTTCAAGCTGGCTGAATGTATAGAACCCTGATGATAATAGTACTCAAAGCCCCATTTGATCTGTGTTCCGCTCTGAGCTAGGATAAAACATAGACAATGATGGAGCCGAGATTACATAGCCGGAAGCCGAGGAGTCATGCATCGGCTGTGACCGTTTTTTTGCCATTCTCCGCGCTTCTCTTTGCTATGATTGGTGGATATATGCTGCTCTTGACGACCGCTCCAGCGAACCCGTTGCTCGATATAATAACGAATACGTCTATCGATCTGGATAAATCAGATGACCAGTCTGATAATCGAGATAGAATACAAATCGAAAGAATCGGCTTGGAAGTGCCGTTGTATGAGGGGGGAGAAGACTCGCTTGATAAAGGAGTATGGCATCGGTGGCCAGAACGTGGCAACCCCGAAAAGGGCGGCAACTTTATTCTCTCTGCGCATCGATTCAAGATCGGAGTGACGCCAGTTCAGACAATAATCAACTCCCCGTTTTATAACGTTGATAAACTACGAATTGGCGATACAATACGCGTCTTTTGGGATGACGAATGGTATACATATAAGATTAGCAAGACCTATACCGTGCTGCCGAATGCCATTGGGATTGAAGCACCGTCTGAGGAGGCAAAATTGACCCTGTATACTTGCTCACTTGGCGGGTCTGCAGATGGGCGAGTAGTGATAGAGGCAAACCTATCAGATAAAATATGAATATTGCAAAATATCCAATATGGTGATATAATATACAAATCTCTGCTCACGGCTTGTGGTTGTCGACTAGCGACGACTGATATATACTCATCCCCGTCTTGGGGGTGGGCTTTTTATTGCTTCGCGAGCTTTTTGCGTTCGTGTGCCTTGAGGCCACGCTTGCGAATGCGGATTGATTCTGGCGTAACTTCTAGCAGCTCGTCATTTTCGATAAAGTCTAGCGCTTCTTCAAGCGAAAGCTCAGTGAATGGGGTGAGCTGGGTGGTCATGTCGGTACTGGAAGCGCGGACATTTGTCAGCTTCTTTTCCTTACAAACATTGATCTCCATGTCGTCACTGCGACGATTCAGGCCGATGACCATGCCCTCGTAGACTTTGGTGCCTGGTCCAATAAACGCAGTACCACGCTCCTCAACAGTCTTGAGTGAGTAGGTGATCGCAGTGCCGGTTTCGGCAGAAATAAGGACGCCATTACGGAGCTTTTGAAGTGGTGCGCCTACTGGTTCGTAGCCGATCAAGAGGCTATTCATAATGACGGTGCCCTTGGTGGCGGTGAGCAAAATGTTACGTAAGCCCAGTAGGGCGCGGGTTGGGAGGTTAAAGACTAACTCGGTGACGCCTTTGCTAGTTGGCTCCATACTTATGAGTGTGGCGCGGCGCTGACCGAGCTCGCCGGTAATCGCGCCGGTAAACTCATCGGAGACCTCGATCATGAGCTCTTCGACTGGTTCTAGCTTCTGGTCGTCTTCTTCTTTGTAGACGACGGTCGGGCGGCCGACTTCGAGTTCGAAACCTTCACGACGCAACGTTTCGATGAGGACTGAAAGGTGGAGCTCACCACGACCGGAGACGAGGAAGGTGGTGTCTTTTGCTTCTACGCGCAGGCTGACATTAGTCTCGAGTTCTTTCTCGAGCCGGGCAGCGATTTGACGAGACGTAGTGTACTTACCCTCTTGTCCGGCGAATGGGGAAGAATTTGGGCCGATTGTGATTTGTAGGGTAGGAGCCTCGATCTCCATCACAGGTAGGGCTTCAGGAGAGTCGGCGTCAGCCAGGGTCTCACCGATCTGTGCGTCAGTTACTCCGGTGATATGAACGATTTCGCCGGCGTCGGCTTCTGTGATTTCAGCCTTGCCGAGACCTTCGGAAACGAAAATTTTATCAACTTTTGCCTTGAGCTCTTTGCCTTGGGTCGTGATGCGCGTGATGGCATCACCAACGTTTATGTGGCCACGCCGGATGCGGCCGATAGCGTACTTACCTTGGTATGAATCCCAAGCGAGTGAGGTAACGAGCATTTGAAATGGCCTGTCTGCCTCGACCCGTGGGGCTGGTATATGATCGATGATAGCTTCAAAGATCGGCGTGAAGTCACCTTCGGCGCTGGCAGGGTTTGCCGGAATCGCATCCCAAGCCTTCCCTTCACGGCCAATGGCGTAATATGTCCGGTATTCGAGCTGATCGTCGCTAATCGCAAGGTCTAGGAAAAGATGACCGACTTCGTCTTCGACTTCTTGTACGCGTGAGCCATCTTTGTCGACCTTATTAATTACAACTACTGGCTTGAGACCGAGTTTGAGTGCGCGCGTCAATACAAACTTAGTCTGTGGCATAGGGCCTTCTTGAGCATCGACGACAAGAATGATGCCGTCAGCCATCGAGAGTGTACGTTCGACTTCGCCAGAGAAGTCAGCGTGACCTGGCGTGTCGATGATGTTGATTTTATAATCTTCGCCAGCTTTGGTGTACTCGACAGCGGTTGCCTTGGCGGTAATCGTGATGCCTCGTTCGCGCTCGAGATCGCCCGAGTCAAGGATGGTCGTCTGGCTCATTTCGGCTTGGTTATCACGAAAAACGCGTGATTGCTTCAAGAGTCCGTCGACGAGGGTTGTTTTGCCGTGGTCGACGTGAGCGACGATGGCGATGTTGCGAATGTGAGGGGCGTCGTGTTTCATATATTTCCTTGTTTTTGATAATGAGATTATGGGTCAGGCATGTTACTGTTTTTTGAGCACAATAAAAGCCCGGGGCGTGTTTCATAGCCCGACGGGCTTACTTTTATTCGAAATATACAATACCATAAAGCAAAATGAATGTCTACTTTGTACTTGTGGCAATCTTGACGTGAGCGGTTTGAAAGCGTAGAATATTGCCCGACTCGATTTTAAAGGCGTTTGTTGTGGCAATAATTCGAGTATACTAGTAGGTAAGACAAAAGTTTTTGGCAAGCCTGTCTACGGTGGTGCCAAAATAATACCTACCAAGTCCAGTAATTCCATTAATGAACGAGGTGATTATTCGTAATTCCGAACGCGTCCGATCCGTCTGGCGTACGATCAATAGGTTGATTGGGCGACGGAAACACGCATTCAGGGAGGGGGAACTGGAAGGCCAGGCGTTGACTGCTGGTCATAGTTTTACTGTATCGCAAATTTCTCCACATCAGCACGTGTATGATCGGGTGAAACACACCTTGACTCATCTCCTGAAACGGACTCCACATATACTCGATGAAGCTGGTGTGGAGCGTGGGATGGCTGGTATTGCAGCGACGATTACGATTATTGCCCTGGCGTTTGCGTTGACATCTCAGACACGCCACAGCTTTCGTGTATTTGCAGATGAAAAGCGCGTCGTGCAGCTCTATGTCGATGGCAAACGACGTGCTGTGGTGTCGAGTGCTGCGACAGTCAAAGATATTCTGCAGGAAAATGGCGTAGATCTCAAGGCTGGTGATATCGTCGAGCCAGGTGCCGAGACGGTGGTTGATCAACCGAACTACAACATCAATGTCTATCGTGCATTGCCGGCAGTGGTCGAAGATGGCGGGCGTATGATCCAGATCGTGACTGGCTATCGCTCAGCACGCAAGATTGCTGCAGCGGCAGGCGTTACATTATACCCGGAGGATAAGGCTGAGCTTTCACAGGTGCAGGACTTTAAGGACTCACGCTCACTGGGTTACAAAGTGACAATCGATCGCGCATTGCCGGTACAGTTGATCGTCAATGGGCAGGTGGTAAATGTTCGAACGAATAGCAAGACAGTTAGCGACTTACTGGCCGACAAGGGGATTGAATATGAGCCAGGTGACTTGCAGGGAATAGACCCGCAAGCTCCGATCGTGCGCGGTATGCGTATTGTACTTGCAAAAATCAGCCAAGAGACCCTGACCACTATCGAAGATGTTAGCCCGACAACACAGGTGATCTATGATGCAAATAAGGATGCCGGACAGGTCAGTGTGCAGCGTGAAGGTGTAGCTGGGCGCAAGCAGGTCACGTATTTGATCGAAAAGAATAATGGCGTGGAGACCAAGCGCACGGTTCTAGACTCGATCGTCATTACGGCTGCAATTGACCGCGTTGAAGTTCGTGGGTCGCGTCCTCGTTCTGGGATGCCGACTGCTGAACAATGGGCTCAGTTGCGCTTTTGTGAGGCTGGTGGGCGATATAATACTGACACCGGAAATGGATACTATGGGGCCTATCAAATGAATCTTGATTTTTGGAAAGCATATGGGGGGAACCCTGCGATCAAGCCAAGCCAGGCAAGCCCGGAAGAACAAGATGCAGTTGCGTTACGGGGCTACATGAAGCGCGGCGCACAGCCATGGCCGGTATGCGGTAGGTTTATTCGCTAATTCTTCATAATTATGTTGGCGCAACATCTCAAACAGTTACTGACAACGTATAATATTCGACCGGACAAGTCGAAAGGTCAGCATTTTCTTCTCGATGAGACGGTCGTCGAAGACATGCTTGAGGCGGCTGATGTGGGCAGGGGTGACACCATCATTGAAGTAGGGCCGGGGCCAGGAGTACTGACGAGTGCCTTGGCGCAGCGAGCAGGGCAGGTGCAAGCATACGAGCTTGATGATCAGCTGGCCAACCTCATCGAATCTCAGTGCGTTCCAAATGTAGAAATAATACGAGGGGATGTCATGGCTAGTCCTCTCCCCCGGCGGGGGACCGCACTCCCCTACAAAGTTGTTGCTAATATCCCCTACTCGATTTCAGGTATCTTGATTCGGAAATTGCTCACTTCCCTACCCGCGCCAAAATCTGTGACACTCTTGGTGCAGCGTGAGGTGGCTGAGCGGATGTGCGCACGACCAGGAAATATGAGCATTCTCTCGGTCGCGACACAGTTACACGGTAAGGCACGGATCGTGCGCATCGTGCCGGCTGACGCATTTTATCCAGCGCCAAAAGTCGATTCGGCAGTCGTGCACGTCGATGTCTCCGATCGAAAAGGTGGCTTAACACTCGATGTGGACGAGAAGTCTTACATGCGCTTGGTAAAAATCGGCTTCTCGCAGAAGCGTAAACAGCTTAAAAATACACTCGCGGCAGGGTTGCATATATCGCCTACTGAGGCGCTCGAACTCTTGAAGAAAGCCGGTCTAGCTGATACAGTACGTGCTCAAGAGCTCGCACTTGATGATTGGCAGCGCCTTTTGCAAGTAGCGAGCTAGTACATATTCGCCTCAGAGCCACTCCCAAGGGGGATCATGAATCAAGAACCCGATAAGCGACAGAAGCCGCTTTTGTGTCGACTACATTTTCGTCAGTGGTTATCGGATTCAGCTTGGTTTACGCGGGTGCAGATCTGCAACCGTTGCGGCGAATGATCAGACCCGCATCAGGGTTACGTCTTGCAACTTGAGCGAGTATTGTGGGAGGAAGGCAGCATTTTAGGGGGTTGTCGACCAAGCAGCAGGAGGCCTACGTTCGGGCGCATTTGCAGGGGAGCAATCTTGACATAGTACCACCTCAGCCATCCCGCATTCATAGGTGCAACCAATATATCGACCAAAACAACATGCCTTGGTCGTTTTTATAATCGAATTTCCAGATACAGCTTATGCTATCATGGAAACATATGCGCTTTTCACCACGTTCCTTTCGGGTCTTGACCGCAATCTTTCTGTGGGTTGCGCTCGCAGGTTTTGCTTGGCAGCAGCTCAAGCCAGCCCAGGCTGAAGGTGAATTTAGCTATACCATCGATATGAACTACTCAGTAAACGATGACGGTACTACACGAGTTACTTCCACCTACAACATCACCAATAACACCGATAATCGCGTGCTCGCGTCACTTCAGATAAATACCCCAACCAATGACGTGGCTGCACTCGGGGTGCGATATGCTGACGGTACGGCGCTGCCATTTTCGAGTACCGACAAGACCAATACCTCACTCGGATATAGCTATCCATACAAAGAAATCAATCTGCGATTTGCCGATTGGCCGAGTGGGCGCGGCTCCACTCAGTCATTCTCGGTGTCTTACACGACTTCTAGCCTGGTGGATATCAAGGGGGCGAGTCGGACCTTCTATGTGCCGAGCTTGGCTGAGATCGGCAAGAATGAAAACTATAATGTCACGGTTTCTGTGCCAGCTAGCTTCGGTACGCTTATTTCGACCGGTCCAACCCCGCAGATCGATGGAAGTGATGGCGACAAAGTGCGGTATCGTTTTGTGAATGCCAACGAGCTATTGAATCGATCGTTTACCTTAATATTTGGTGATATGACCGTCTATAAGGCGGACTTTGCCTACCCGCTTAAGAATAATACGAACCGCGAGCAAACCTATACCGTCACTCTCCCGCCGAATACATCTACGCAAAAGATAGTCGTCAATAGACTTGATCCGCAGCCAAGCGCAACACGTGTTGATGCCGATGGGAATATCCTTGCAGACTACAAAGTGTCAGCTCGCGGTACAGTCACCGTGCACACGGATATATCGGCGCAAGTTACGTATCGAGCCTATGATTTGACTAAAGGGGGTGTGAAGGCCGACATCCCAGCCGAATTATTGCGTGATTATACTGGCTCGACGAAGTTTTGGCAGATCGACGATATTGATTTACAGACTAGAGCCCAGACGGCGGTAGCTGGCAAGACGAATGTTGTCGAGATCGTGCGAGCACTGCACAAGCTTACAGCCGATACCTTGACGTATAATAACGAAAAGATCAAATACAATATCCGCCAGGGCAGTTATCGCGCACTTCGCAATCCGGGAAATGCGGTGTGCCTCGAGTACTCAGACCTGATGATCGCGCTTCTGCGTAGTCAGGGGATTCCAGCACGCATGCCGGTCGGCTATGCCTATGCCGGCGCACTGAAGCAATCAAAGTCGGTTGCAGACTCCTTGCACAGTTGGGTTGAGGCGTATATACCGGGGATTGGGTGGATCAATCTCGATCCAACTTGGGCGGAGAAGTACGACATTTTCGGTAAGAGCGATCTTGATCACTTTACGTTTGCTATTTGGGGTCGCCAGGATGCACTGCCGGCGGCCGTTATGCAAGATGGCAACGATATGAATTATCAGTATGAGCAGACCACTATTACCTATGACTCATCAATTAATGTTGCGCAGGAGAAGGGTTCGGTGACAGCGACGACATATGTCGTTTTGCCTGGTATAAGCTTTGTGAAATACTCGACTACGGCACCCGGAAATATTGTCGGTGACAATTACGCTGTACTGCTGAAACAATCTGACGGTCGGTCGAGACGAGTAGCGATCGGCAAGATGGCACCTTTACAGAAACAAGATACAGAATTGTTTGTATTTGGCAGGGGTTTCTCGAGTCCAATCCAAGTCGTCTTTGTGCAAAACACCGAGACCGGCGACATCGTCTATGGAGCGGCCACAAGCACTGTCGTGTGGTGGCCAGCAATACTTGCATGGTGTGTAATTGCTGGCATAATACTCCTGATTTTGGTACAATTGAGCATCCATCGACGTAAGAAATTCCGTGAGAATGGATGGACACAATTGTCTAACGGAGCTAACCTACTCGCACGTGAGACAATGGAGCGAGCACTAGCTGCTCAACATAATCCCGAAACCCTTGAGGCCGAGAAGCAGTATACCGAGAGAAAATCATGACCAGGCAAACAAATCCTAAGAAAATACTTATCACGACGCCGATCTACTACATCAATGATCGGCCACATATTGGGCATGCTTATTCGACGATCGCTGCAGATACACTGGCGCGCTATTGGCGCAACAAGATCGGGCCCGAAAATGTGCGTTTTTCTACCGGGACTGATGAAAATTCCAAGAAGACTATCGAGGCTGCACGAGAGGCCGGGCTCGATATACCGACCTACACTGATAAGCTCGCAGCTGAGTGGAGGCAGACATGGGATTCACTCAAGATTAGCTATGATGATTTTATTCGTACCAGTGAGCCTCGCCACAAGCAGGCAGTTGATGATTTGGTCAACAAAATACATGCCGCAGGGGATGTGACGAAGGATATCTATGAGGGGCCATATTGCTTCCGTTGTGAGGCATTCTATAGGTCCGAAGAGCTCGTTGATGACAAGTGTCCGATCCATAAAAAAGAAGTCGAAAATGTCAAGGAAGATAATTACTTCTTCGACTTGCCGAAGTATGCTGACAAGCTCACGGAGCTGATTCGATCTGGTGAATTTGAGATTCAGCCAGAATCACGACGCAACGAAGTGCTGGCCTTCATTGAGCGTGGGTTAGAGCCGATCTCTATCTCGCGCGCCAATCAAGAGATCGGCTTGACCCTGCCATTCGATGAGTCACAGCGCATCTATGTCTGGGTGGAGGCACTCATCAATTACCTCACGGTAGCAGGGTACCCGGGGGCTGGTTATGAAGATTGGTGGAGCAATGTCACCCATATCGTTGGTAAGGATATTATCAAGTTTCACTGCATCATTTGGCCGGCATTGTTGATCTCGGCGGGCGTTGGTCTGCCGAAGCGAGTGATCGCATCCGGGTTTTGGACTATCGATGGTGAGAAGATCTCGAAGAGCCTCGGGAATTCGATCGACCCGGTGGGGCTTGCAGAACAATATGGCAATGATGCTCTGCGCTACTATCTCTTGAGCGAGATTCCGTTTGGGGCGGATGGGAATTTTTCGACCGAGCGCTTTAAGTCAGTCTATGCGAGTGAGTTAGCAAATGGTCTCGGTAACCTTGTACAACGAGTTGCGAGTATGCTGAAGAACTACAATGATAGGAAATACGATCATATGAAGATAGACGAGCATTTCGATACTTCATCTATCGCGGAGGCTGATTTTACTAACGTTTGTGCCGACCTTCAGAAACGACTAGATACATTGAATGCGCAGATCGAGCAAAACAAGCCGTGGGAATTGGTTAAGACTGATAAAGATAGCGCAGTACAATTCTTGGCCCCTCTGGTGGCGCAAATAGTTGATCTCGGCCAGGCAATCGCGCCAATACTGCCGCAGACGGCCGAAAAAGTCGCCCAGATATTCGCAGATGGCGAAGTGCATACTGATATCGGTATTCTCTTCCCGCGCATCGAGGAATAAGTAGTGAATACCGACGATATTTTTGGATTGCTCGATCAGTTTAGTCACATGACGGTCGCAACTATTGCGGGAGATCGACCGCAGGCGGCAACTGTTGGGTTCTCTTTTGATTTGAGCCGCAATGAGATTTACTTTGGCAGTGGAGTAGATACGCGAAAGATGCAAAACCTGCAGAAAAACCCAAGTATAGCACTGGTTTTTGCGACTCCTAAGCTAGGCGTGCAGATCGAGGGACAGGCCAGCATTGCTAGCGTGGATGAAATAGAGCGTATCAAAGCCACGCACATTGCGCGTAACCCTTTCTCAGCAAAGTTTGCTCATAATCCAGATCAGCGCTACGTGGTGGTCCGCCCGAAGTGGGCGCGATTGACCGATTATCGGGATGGAGAAAGTATTCATGAGGTCAAATGGCAATGATTATCGATACGCATGCCCACTTACAGTTTCGGACGCGCAAAGGCACGACAGGTGTCGCTGTTGGCTTTGAAGACATGGCAGATGTCTTGGAGCGGGCGCAGGAATCAGGCGTAACAGACATTATAAACGTCGGTGTGACCCCTGAGGATAGTCGCGCAGCTCTGCGATTAGCGAATGACAAGCAATGGGCAGCCGTACGTACGGGTGTGCGTTTGCACGCCACAGCCGGCATTCACCCGCATGATGCTGGACTCGGTGATCAAGCGCTCGACCTTATCCATGATATGGCCGAAGATGTAATTGCGATCGGAGAGTGTGGTCTGGACTATTTTAAGAATTCAGTGGCCATTGATCCGCAAGAGCATATGTTGCGCTCGCAGGTCGAAATAGCGCTGGAGCATAATCTGCCAGTTGTCTTCCATGTGCGTGACGCGTGGGATGATTTCTTTCGGGTACTGGATGATTATCCCAAGTTGCGTGGCGTGATACATAGTTTTACTGGCCATTCTGAAGAAGTGCAACGTGCATTAGCTCATCCTGGGGAGATGTACTTTGGGCTTAACGGTATCATGACATTTACCAGAGATGAGGCTCAATTGATAGCAGCTCGTGCCATACCGATGGAGCGACTCTTGCTCGAGACGGACTGTCCGTTTCTTGCGCCTGCTCCATATCGTGGTAAACGTAATGAACCGGCTTATCTTCCGGCGGTGGCCGAGTTCCTTAGTTCATTACATGGGGTCGACGTCGCTGAGATTGCGCGTCTCACAACCGCAAATGCGCATGAACTATTTGGTATAGGCGACTAATAACATGGCTCGCTATTATTTTGATTATGCTGCAGCAACCCCGCTCGACCCTGATGCGGCACGTGCCATGCATGAGGCAGAAGTATTGGTTGGGAACCCAGCTAGTTTGCACGCCGTTGGGCGCGCCGCGCGGTCATTGCTCGACCGAGCACGCAAGGATATCGCGCGGGTTTTGAACGCTCGCGAAACCGAGATTGTGTTTACGAGTACCGCTACAGAAGCTGATAATCTGGCGATTTTTGGTGTGGTTACGGCCAGTGGAGAAGAGCAAGCCGAAGTGCTCGTAGCGCCAACCGAACATGCGGCTGTGCGTCGAGTGACCGATGTGGTTCGCGCTAGTGGCTTTGCCTGTAAGGACTTGCCGCTGACCGAACATGGTTTGTGTGATGTGGCCGCTCTAGAAAAGATGATAACCGACAAAACAATATTGATCACGATCGGGTATGTGACCAGTGAAGTTGGGATAATTCAGCCAGTCGGCGAGATCGCCAAGCTTGTGCGTAAGCTGCGCGAGACACGTGTTGCGCGCGGAATCACGACCCCGCTGATCTTGCATACCGATGCCTCTGCAGCAGCTGGATTACTGACACTCGGGGTTGATCGGCTGGGTGTTGACCTCATGACATTGAGCTCGCCAAAGGTCTATGGCCCACACGGCGCGGCTGCGCTGTATGTACGTAGCGGCACACCACTTACTCCCCACACTATCGGTGGGGGGCAGGAGCGGGGCCTGCGAGCTGGGACAGAAAATGTACCTGCTATTGTAGGGTTCGCGGCGGCGCTAACGAAGGCCGAACGTATGCGCAAGGACGAGCTCAAACGGCTTGAACCCTTACGTGATGAGTTGTGGAGTAAACTACGTGTCATGAATGGCATTCGTCGCAACGGTGATCGCAACCAGCTGGCGAATACGCTGAATGTAAGCATTGCAGATCAAGATGGCGAAGATCTTGTATTGCGCCTCGACGCACTCGGCTTTGCGGTCGCAACAGGCGCAGCTTGTGCAGAGTCATCTCGCGAGCCTAGTCAGGTTTTGCTCGGTCTCGGTTATGATGAAGCTCGAGCTCAGAGTTCGCTACGCATCACACTAGGGCGAGATACAACCGAGGCAGCTGTTTCGGCGCTCGCCAAAGCTATCAAAAAAGTCGTACAATAAGCATATGCAACATCGTAGTCGAACTGCGCTGGCGTGCTTCTCGCCGCTGGTTATGTTCTTGACCTTCAGCTTTGAATTGGTGGCGGCAGTTTGGGTAATACTGCGCTACAAGTTTGATCGTCGCTCTGCGGTTATGGTCGCGCTGCTCGTTTTTTTGGCTATTTTTCAAATAGCCGAATATCGGGTTTGCGCACAAGCTGGAGATCAGGCGTGGGCTCGTATAGGGTTCGTAGCTACGGCTCTTCTCATTCCGCTAGGCGCAAGTCTCGTGAATGCAATTTCTCACGATCAACTTGGCCTGCGGCTTGAACAAGTACTGTGGGGGTTGGCGGCAGGGTTCATAGCTTGGTTTCTTATAGATCCGTCAAGCGTGCAGTTTGTATGGTGTGGCGGGAATTATTCCATCTACCACCTCGCACCAGTGCTTGGTACGCTCTATGCTATTTTCTACTTCGGTGCACTGGCACTCATACTCGTGCAGATTAACCGCCGCATGCATACAAGGTTATCAGCAGCAAAAGCCCGAGGGTTGATGGGGATCGGTGTTGGCATGTCGGCGTTTATTATCCCGACCCTGGTTGTAAATCTCTTGGATCCGACAACACTGCGAGCAATCCCGTCGATCTTGTGTGGGTTTGCCGTTATCTTTGCACTATTCTTGGTCGGTGTGGTAGCCCCGGCCGTATTACATCCACGAAAGGGCTGGTGTGAGCTCCGAGCGTAATCATCGTAAGTATTCCTGGCGCTATCGTCTGCGACGTCTTATCTTTGGCCTAGCTTTACTTGTAGGCGTGTCATTGCTTGCGATCTTCGGATCGGCATTTTATCTATCACCTCAGGATCAGCTTACAAAGGCGGATGCAATTGTCGTAATATCGGGCGGACAGACGCGTACTCGAGCAGAACGCGGCATTGAACTCTACAAGCAAGGCTGGGCACCAACGCTTGTGTTTTCGGGGGCGGCACTTGATAGCGGTCCAAGCAATGCGCACGAAATGCGCTTGCAGGCACTCCGAGCTGGCGTGCCGGATGAGGCAATTCTCAGTGATGAAGATGCTCGTACTACATACGAAAATGCGGTAAATACAAAACGCATGCTAGAGGCGAGTGACGCACGTTCAATAATATTAGTTACCTCACCATATCATCAGCGACGGGCTAACATGACATTTCGTTATTTATATGGTGATGAGTTTAAGATTATCAATCAATCTTCCTTCGACAATCGTTGGAGTAAGGCGGCCTGGTGGGCAACGCCATTTGGGGTGTATATTACTGCCAGTGAGTTGGCTAAAGTGCTCTACATATCTACCACAAACCAGTACCAGTAGGGCCTTGACATATACGTGATAAATCTCTATCATTAGTCAGCATACACATTGCACCTATGTAATTGGTCGTTTGAGTCATGAGGGGGGTCGCCTGTCAGGGAGAAGGTGATTGACCTAGGGCTCAAACCCTGCGGGACGGTTCGGAGTTCGGGGAGTGCCCGAGCCGTCCCGCCACATCGCGCATTCCGCATGTCGGAGTGCAAAGCTTGACAACGCTCGCCCACACGCCGGGGTGGACTTCAATGAGCTGTCTCGCTTCGGGTGGCCTAGAAACAGGTGCACAGACCTTCATCGGCCTGTTCTGGGTCATCCGGCGATCGCGCTGACTTCGTGTCAGCCACAATCTCAGCTGTAGGTGCGGACTGAGATGGCTGGTCCCGGGGCGAGAGTCCCGGGACCAGCACGCCGTTGTTCCAAGTATGGGGCAACGGATTTTTTATATTATCAATCTATATGCATACAGATACCAGCATCGTTAGTCAAGCAACAGTGTACGTCGGTCTTTCCGGTGGCGTTGATTCGAGTGTGGCAGCGCTGCTCTTGCAGCGCGCTGGTTACCATGTTGTGGGTGTCTATATGAAGAATTGGACACAAGATATTGCAGGCAATGAGTGCCCTTGGGAAGCTGATCTGCGAAGTGCTAAAAGCGTTGCTGCCCATCTCGATATCGAGCTGATGATATTTGATCTACAGTCGGAGTACAAACAGCTGGTTGTTGATGAAATGGTAGCTGCATACCGGGCTGGACAAACTCCAAATCCAGATGTGTTATGCAATCAAGATATTAAGTTTCGTATATTCTATGATCTGTGCCGAGCCGATGGAGCTGACCTAGTAGCGACGGGTCACTACGCACGCTTAGCTGCGGGGCGGCTTGTACAGGCTGTCGATGCGCGCAAGGACCAGACGTATTTTTTGTATCGCATGCCGCACGATACAGCCAAGCACACCCTCTTTCCTATAGGTGAATTACGCAAGCTAGCTGTTCGTGAGTTGGCGCAGCACACCGGTCTTCCGACTGCCGCGCGTCCAGATAGCATGGGACTTTGTTTTGTAGGGAAGATTCCATTGAAGGACTTTCTCTCAGAATTTGGCGAATTACATGGCGGTGAAGTGGTCGATGAGTCGGGAGTCGTGCTTGGGCAGCATGATGGGGTGGAACTCTACACAATTGGTCAGCGCCACGGCCTCGGCATTGGCGGCGGTAAGCCTTATTATGTGTTGTCGAAGGATTTGTCTTCTCGCCGTGTCGTCGTGACGACCGACCCGACGAAGCTGCGGCGTGATCATTATGATATCTCGGATGCCGTGTGGTGGGATGAGGTGCGTGAAGATCGAGCATATCAAGTGCGCAGTCGGCATCTGGGAGAATTACTGCCGTGTCGCGTTGAGACTAAGGGTGTGAATTGGCGGATCCATCTCAAAGGTGGGGCGCATCGCGGCGTGGCACCTGGTCAGCACGCAGTGCTGTATGACGGCGAGCGAGTACTGGGTGGTGGCGTCATAATATAGCAAAAAGTATTCCTATCAAGGCTCACCCTTCATCCTGTTTATGCTAAAATAGGGAGGTAAATAGGATCGATACCCCTTAAAATGGATGAGCTACAAAAAAGACCGTCCGGGTCTACTCCTGATCTGTCCTCAAGTTCGATGACGTACATGCCTAAGTCAAAGGGTGCGCCAGCCGAAGACAATGATTTCGCCATAGATAAGAAGTCTGAAAAAAAGACGGTCGCCGATTTGCCCGACAAGCTTGGAGCTGCTGAGGCCGAAAAGCAGGAGGGTATCAAGGTGATGGTCAATGGTAAGCCGAAGCAAACCCCATCACCAAAGCCTCAGCCCAAGCATGACGATGGGTCGCTCGCAGTACGCGCCTCGCATGTTGCGCCAGTAACTGATAGTCTTCATGCTGGAGGTAGTATGGCCCATCCAGAAGATATACCAAATCATAGCGCAAAAGCTCGCGGTGGTAGCAATAAGGGTTTGATTATTGTCATCGTGCTATTGCTACTCGCAAGCCTTGGCCTGGGATACATAGCTTACGCGAGCAACGTTCGAGTGACGAAATTGAATGCTGATCTCAAGCAAGCCAATGCAGACAAAGAGGCTCTACAGACTAAGGATACGACTACCGATGAGTCACCCATGACGCCCGCAATCGTTGGTGACAGCGTTGGAAAGCGATCAATTCCAGAGGTCGGCCTCACATATAAGCTGACGAGCAACACGAATAAAGTCACGTATGCGTATAGCGAGGTGCAGGAGTCGGGCGGCACAGTGCGCAGCGTACTGTCGTTTTCTACCACTACTTTGATAGCAGCGGAGCGAAAGGTGCTCAAGAATGGCGCAGCTCCGGCTTGTCTCGCGAGTGATAAGGCGCTTGGCTCGATTACTTCATATAAATCGACTGACACTGTGCCATCGGGCATGGGGAGCGGTAAGTTTAGTGACTTCAAGGTAGACGATAAGACTTCGTTTAAGCTCGGGGAGACGTACTATGTGTATAGCGCTCCTCAGGCGACATGCTCGAGCGACAAGACAGTTCAATCTGTTGAGACATCCGATAAAGCGATTGTCAGTGAGCTATTAACGAGTCTCGCGACACAATAGGGAACTTTATATGCAGCCCGACGAACGACCAACTCTTAGCACGCCAGCCCCGCAAGTTTATATGCCGAGTTCACATACTGCGCCACATACTATGAGTCCAAAGAATAAGAAATACGTTACGGATCGACAACCGACTCCATCGCCGATGCCGCCTTCGAACACGCCGCCGCGACGGAGAGGGCGCATTTTTGTGGTCCTTCTCATCCTTTTGCTCCTGGCTTCAACCGGGACGTTTGGGTATCTCTGGTATAAGCAGCGACAAATTGCATCAACGCCTGCCTCACCTAGCCCCACTCCCACTAGTTCTCCACAAACAGTGTCTGATAACATGCAAATCACGCAAGTATTCTCGCAGTCTCAAGACGCGAAACAAAAAAAGAACCTTATCTCAACTATCTCGGTGCCCACCTCGTATCGAGTCCAGTCAGAGATTAGTCCGCGGCAAATTGATGCCGGAACTGGCGGGCGGGCACTATGGTCGCTTCATATCGCCGATGGCTATCAGGAGAAACCAACAGGGGTTAAGGTCGGTTCGATTACTGCAATGGAGCTGCATGACTGGCTAAAGGCTGATGATATTGCAGACAGTAGCGGCAAGATTACTTATAGTATCTTTGGCGGCCCGCATAAAGCTAACCAGAAACAAACGCTACTCACGAATCTTGAAGTCTTATTGGCGGCAAAAGATACTGATATCAATAAATACCTGCCGAGCAATACAAATAAGGTGTTGTTCCCGTTTACGACCAATGCTGGTACAGGTAATTGGGTGAAGCCTGATCTGATTTCTCGCGATGGCTGGACTGGCTATACAGCAATTGGCCAGATACTCCAGAATACCGGCTATCGACCGCATATGTATGCCGTGATGCTGACAAAAGTGAAGGATGTTACTGGCGCTGATCGTAAGGTCTTAGTTTTTGCCGATATCGCTTTGCAGGATTCACTTGCCTTGAAGGCTGCGAATGATCAAGCAAGCGTGGCTAAAGAGATAGAGACTGCCACAGCAGCGATCGAAAAAGACGGCAAATATGGTGATGAGGCGACTGCTATGTACAAGAAGCTTCAGGACATCCTGACTACTCTGAAACTGGAAGTACAATAGTCGCTACAATATCTGCTCTCGCCAAATTGTCGATATAATTGTATAATCTCCAGATATGAATGCAGATGATATCCGTAATAAATATCTAGACTTTATGCGTGCTCAAAGGCACGTAGTGATTCCGCGTGCCAGCATAGTGCCAGATGGCGACCCGACGACGCTCTTCACTGGTTCGGGCATGCAGCCAATGGTGCCGTACTTACTCGGCGAACCACATCCTGAAGGGACCCGCTTGGTTGATTCGCAGACCTGTATCCGCGTACAAGACATAGACGAAGTGGGCGATACGAGTCATACGACATTCTTTGAGATGCTTGGCAATTGGTCACTCGGTGATTATTTCAAAAAAGAGCAAATTCGTTGGTTTTGGGAATTCTTGACTGGCGAGCTGGGACTTGATCCGAATAGGCTATACGTAACCGCTTTCATTGGTGACGAGAGGTTGGGCATTCCGCGAGATGAGGATGCAGCGAAGATCTGGCAAGAGCTATTTGAAGCAGCTGGCGTCGAAGCTAAGATTGTGTCGATTGGCTCGTGCGAGGATGGAAATCGAGACGGTATGCAGGGCGGGCGCATATTCTACTATGACGCGAAGGAAAATTGGTGGAGTCGAGCTGGTGTACCAGCAAACATGCCCATCGGTGAGCCGGGTGGTCCTGACAGTGAAGTATTCTATGATTTTGGCGAAGAATATCACGATGTGAGCTTCGGTCAACCGCATCCGGCGAGTGATTCTCCGCGCTTCTTGGAGATCGGCAATAATGTCTTCATGCAGTACATCAAGACCGAGGATGGGTTTGAGCCGCTCCGTCATCAGAATATCGACTTTGGTGGTGGGCTTGAGCGCCTCGCGGCAGCGGTCAATGATTGCCCCGACGTCTATCGCACAAGTTTGCTGTGGCCGATTGTCGAGCGGCTCATGGCTATTTCAAGCCTCCCGTATGATGGTAATGAAACGGCGATGCGCGTGATTGCCGACCACGTACGCGGAGCGACATTTATGGCAGTGGATGGCATTCGACCCAGTAATACTGCGCAGGGCTATGTACTGCGCAGGTTGACTCGTCGTGCGATTCGACGTGGCCTAGAGCTTGGAGTTGAGTCTGGTCTCATGGCGGCAATCGTGCCTACAGTCGTAGATATATATAAGGAAGCTTATCCTGAGATTGTCGAGCAAGCCAGTGAAGTCCTCGAGGTATTGTGCGCTGAAGAAGAACAATTTCGCAAAACGCTTGATCGAGGACTGCGTGAGTTTGGGAAGCGCACGAGCGAGCTTGATTTCTCTCAACGCCCACCTCGACCTACCGGCAAGCGTACCTCACTGACTGGTAAGCTCATCTTCCAGCTGTCTGACACCTATGGTTTCCCGGCCGAGATGAGTCTCGAGGAAGCCGAACAAGAAGGTGTGTCAGTGGATGAAAATTGGCGCGAAGAATATGACCGCTTGCTTGATGAGCAAAAAGAGCGTTCGCGTACCGCTACAGCGGGTCAATTCAAGGGTGGGCTTGCAGATCATTCGGTTAAGGTTATCCAGTATCACACAGCGACTCACCTGATGTATCGTGCTTTGCGCAATGTACTTGGGGATCATGTGATGCAGCGGGGGAGTAATATCACGCCTGAGCGCTTGCGCTTCGACTTCTCGCACCAGGATAAAATGACGCCCGAGCAAATCGCCGAAGTCGAGAAGATTGTCAATGACGTGATTGCTCGAGATTTGCCAGTGAGCTTCGTAGAGATGCAGAAGGATGCGGCTTTTGAAGCTGGTGCCCTTGGCGCGTTTGGTGAGAAATATCCAGATGTCGTAAAGGTGTATACGGTTGGCGATAATGACGGGGATTGGTACTCTCGCGAAATCTGCGGTGGACCACATGTGCCACGGACGGGCGAGCTCGGCGCCTTTCGAATCGTGAAAGAAGAAAGCTCCTCGGCGGGCGTGCGTCGCATTAAAGCTGTTCTCGAATAACGTACATGACCGATCATGAGCACTGGTTTCGTGAAGCGATAAAGGATGCCAGGCAAGCCAGCTGCAGGCGGCGCAGATGTGGGTCAGTGATCGTGAAGAATAATAAGGTGATTGGTCGAGGGTACAATTCGCCGCCTCTCGATATTGAAACGCATCGTCGGTGCGACGAGCCGGTTGATAAGTACGCTAAGTATCCGACTGATAAAACCTGCTGTGTTCATGCTGAGCAGCGAGCGATGTTTGATGCATTGCGCCATCATCCAGCCGAGCTTGAGGGAGCAAGTTTATACTTCGTGAGTGTAGACGAAGAAGGCAAGATGCTTTTCTCGGGTCAGCCATACTGTACGCAGTGTTCTAAGCTTGCACTAGAACTCGGCATAGCCTCTTTCGGTCTATGGCACGAAGGAGGAATCAGCGTGTACTCGACCGATGAGTATCACGCCCTCTCTTGGGGGTCGTGCATTGAGCAACAGGACAGTGTGTAAAATCATTGTTATTTATGTATTGAGTACTATATACTAAGCATAACAATAATGAGGCGCGTAAGACATGAGATTTGTCGCCCGGTTTGCGAGTATGGTTGCCATAGCACTAATAATTGGGGCGGTGCTTGGGGTGCGGTCGGCGCGTGCAGCGACCAGCACCTGGACTGGTGTGGGCTCAAACACTAATTTTTCAACTGCAGAAAATTGGGATATCGCCCCTGCTCTAGACGGTAGTGATGAGTTGGTTTTTCCAACTTCTGCAACTGGTTCACATTCACCCAATAATGATCTGACAGATAAATCATTTGTATCGGTCACGTTCTCTGGCGACACTACTGGCACGAATTACGTTCTTTCAGGTAATAGCTTCACATTGACCGGGGGCATCACCTCAAATGGCAGCGCCGTTAATAAGATCACTGCACCAATAGTGTTTACGGGTGACCAGACAATTACTGTGGGGGTCTGGAGTGACTTGAACTTATCTTCAATCGTTAGTGGTGGCGGGAATCTTACAAAAGCTGGTACTGGCTATCTTGAATTGGAAGGGGTGAACATATTTACCGGTAACCTAACCATTGGCGCTGGAGTAGTGTATGTGCGTGACAAGAGTGGGCTTGGTACTGATGCAGGCGGTACAATTGTCGAAGATGGAGCAGCACTGTCTATTGTTTTGGCAGAAGAAGACAAAAACGTCACTATAACTGAACCATTTACGCTTAACGGCTTGAGTAGTAATGATCTTGCTCAATTGTCAATCGTTGCGGTTTGTGGCTACGAATATTGTACTGATAGTGATATAGCTCTATCAGGCACCATCACGCTTGGTGCAGATACGGCAATTAATTCTGATGGCATCGTGCGAGTGACCGGTGCCATCACCGGGAGTCATAATATCGATGTGTTACCCGGAGATTACATCACGCTAATCATCAGTTCGTCAGCGAATGGATCCCTTACTCCAAACGGAACTTATACCGCATCGCCAACTTCCACCACGTATGATCAAGATTTACCGTCGACATTCATTAGTATACGAAATTATCAAACCGGGATCTTAGTGAATGGAAACTATGGCGGAATATCGGTCGGCGCCAATGGCATACTTAAGGGCTCGGGTTCGGCTGTAGGTTCAATTTACATTGGGGCGGGCGGCGTGATCGCACCAGGCACCTCTCCAGGGTGTATCTCTACGGGCGGGAACCTTGACATTAATGGTGAATATCAGGCGGAGTTAGCGGGTACTACACCTTGTACGGGATACGATCAGCTATCCTTATCTGGCACGGGGGTTGTCAATGTGGATGGCGGTACATTGACTGTGACTTTGTTAGATAACTACGTGCCTAAGCAAGGCGATACCTTTACTATCATCGATAATAAGACTGCAAATGCAGTCGAAGGCACATTCTCTAATCTTGCCGAAGGTGCAACATTTCAGGTTGGAAACGTAGTCTTTCGTATTAGCTATGTGGGTGGTGATGGGAATGACGTGACGATCACAGCCATTACAGTTCCGGCATTGCCGCAGGCAGGGTTCGCAAAACTAATAAATATTTTTGCGCTGAAGTTAGCTATGGGATTGGCTACGATTGTCTTGGTGATTATCGGCGCAGTTAGATTTAGTCGTCGAACATAGACGCTTGGACTATGCATGGGGCGACATAGTACTCAGCGACCTGAAGAGTTCTGGACGATCGAAGAGCGTAGTTATGTGTATTCGCGTCTGAATGGAATCAACGCATATTATGAACGTTTTGTAGTTTCTCCTTCCAATAGGGCCGACACCCAAAACGTTGGACAAGAGGCGACCGAGGCGATTGTTCCGGTGCGCGTCGAGAAGTCGGTGGCGGCAGACATTCGAGGGCTAATCGATGAGCTGCGCGATCCGACTGATACTTTGCCGCCAAGCCTGGCTTTTATGCCACAGCGTCAGGAGCGAAAAGGCTCCCAGAAAGCCACGCGCCAAAAACCTATGCGCGCATCTAGGCGTCGTGGGGCTGTTGTATTCTTTGCTCTAGCAATCATTGTTAATCTCGTCGGTCTTGGCTTCGTAGTGGAGGGAATGTTATGGAATAAGTCGGTATTAAGTGAAACAGTGGCTCGTGCCGATCAGGATAAGGTGCAGCCGAGTGCAGCCTCGGCTTATTTGCCTGAGGAAACACCCCCGTCCGAAGCCATGTACACTGCCCATATAACCGCTCCTGATGGGCCACGTTATCTGCAGATTCCTACGCTTGGCGTGAAGGCGCGCGTATTACAAGTAGGCCTGAATGGTTCTGGGGCACTCGATGCGCCAAAAAATATCTTTGATACTGGCTGGTATTCTGCTAGCGCAAAGCCTGGTGTCGGAGCTGGCGCGGTATTGATCGACGGTCATTCGACTGGGCTTACGAAGGAAGGGGTATTTACAAAAATCGGCGTGCTAGCGCCAGGGCATAAGATTCAAGTCATTCGTGGGGACGGCAAGGTCGTGAGCTATAACGTGGTGAAGGTCGAAAAGCTACCGAATGCGCAAGTGGATATGGTATCCTTGCTGCTCTCGGTTGACCCGAAGCGACAGGGGTTAAATCTGATCACATGCAGTGGTGATTTCAACCAGCGAGATTTTACATTTGCTGAGCGTACTTTAGTGTACGCCGTTCAGGAATAATCTTAGTAAAAAGCCCTACCGGCAGTAGGGCTTATAACGCTTTTAGATAGATGCATCAAAGCTTGAGTAGCACTTTGATTACCATGGGGTCGAGGGCGGTAATCCCATACTTCTTTGTGACTTGTTTGAGCCGCATCTTGAGACTCTCGGCATCAATCCCGTATTGATCATGTCCGCAACTAACCTGGTACGGTCGGACTGTTGCACCTCTTTCTCCAGGTGCACTATCGACATAAAGGACGTACCAGGCATGTAGGTTGCCCTGCGAACTCCATCTATAGCGCAGGAGGATGCCATCGATCTCGATGATCGACTGGTTAAAGGTATTATGGTCGAGGTTGTGCTTGTAGATCTTGACAGGGTGACCTGTCTGATCGCGCCAAATCTCGAGAGCTTCGAAGAGTTGACGCTTGGCTTCTGGGAAGCGCTGATAGAGGTTATCATATGCTCCTGACTCATCCAACAGGCTCATCGGGACTCCTTGGTAGGTGCGGTGATGGGCTTAGTGTTACATATCATTGGGAGAGTTTCAAGGATAAGAAAAATCCCCATCAGCTCTTATTGAGGGGATGGGGATGGGTCGCTAGGTGTGCGGAGCTAGCTTGAGTGTTGCGGGTCGCTTTGACTTCTTCTTCGGCCGCTTGGCTTGTGGGCTGGAGACTATTGCCTGGCATGCCTCGAGCCAGCGTGCATGCTCGGCGTCGATGATCTTTGCGATCGCAGCCACCGTATCCTCTTGCCTGCCCTGTACACTACGCACAATGTGCGCATTTGGGAGGTTCGGCCAGAGGTTTGAGATAGTTGCGATCTCGAGCATACCCGCGGCGATGCGTGCTTCGATCTCGGCGGATGTCAGGTCGCCACGGTGTTCGAGTCGAGATTGGAGGATCTCTCGGAAGCGCATGGAGCGAAGCGCAGCATTGCGCTCGAATAGATCAACCCTAGTCGACGAGCTCATGCGGTCGGTGCCCGGGAAGTCTGGCCAGGGCAAGATGCCGATGAACGTGATCGGGTACTCGGGGTGGAAGGCCATGAGCTGAGCTGCACCCTGGATCTCGAGATCGATGATGGTCGGCTTGGCCGGATCAGGCTTGCAGGTCGCATATGCCTTGCCGGCAAACGATGCCCATTCGAGCACTTCACCGGAGGCCACAGCATCACAGATCTGTGACAGGGTCTGGTCATAGATGTACTTCCCCTGGATGTCGGTAGGGCGTTCACTACGCGAGGTGAGGCTCTGTCCGTACGCTAGGTAGAGCTTCAGGAGTAGGAGGTTCTGAATCGTGGTTGACTTGCCACTGCCGGATGGGCCGACGATGGCGAAGACAGGGGCAGGTGGGTAGGGCAATGGTAGGTGCTTCATGACTCTCTCTTTTGGTTGAGTGGACATGTGCATAGCTGAAACTTTACTATAATTTGACTCAATATTCAATAAAAATCTCGCCCCTCTCTGGTGTGAGGGGCGAGTGAAGTCATCTGATCGTCAGATGTAAAGCTTGGTGCGCATTGCCTCTTCTTCGGCAGCACCGACGATAGCGGCGCCGACGACGAGTGCAGCAAGTGTGCCGACACCCTAGATGGCGTCGGTGATGATGAGTCGTTTGATGGTTCGATTCATGGGTTGATTCCTCCTTGGGCGGACTTGATTGCAGATACAGGCGCATGAAGGCGCTTGTCGCGGGCACGCTTGGTCTCGGCGAGCTCTTGCCGGTGGTCAGCCAGGCTGCTCTTCGCAAACGAGTGGGCCATGGCGAGAGCTACCAGGCCAATTACGAGACCGGTCGGATCACTCGGTGCCCAGCGGAAGTAGCCGTAGATCACCAGGAAGCCGACGGCTTCCAGATTGAACTTGATCTTGCCAGACATGAAGGCTCCGTTGATCTCTCGGCCGATTGTCTTGGCGATGCTCTCGTTCTCGATGCTCGCCTGGGCGACACGCACCTCGGTAGTGAGCAAGAAGATGATCATGGCGCCGCTGGCGATGGCCATGGCGGGGTTCAGCAGATGCCAGATGATGAACGGGGCTACCAGCGCGAGCGCTGCCATCAGTACCTTGTCTACCACCGGGTCAGCTTTCTTACCAAACTCCGTCACGTGATCGAGCGTGCGTGCCAGAGGCCCATCGATGCCATCCAGCGCGAAGAGCGCCATGATGATCACGAACCATGTCGTGGCCTGCGGATCTTGATTCCACAGATGCATTGCCGTGATGACGACGACGGGGGCTGAAACCGCACCGCGTAAGATGCACATGCCGTTGGGCGTGTTGTTGCACAGCCAAGCGAGCCAATTGAGGCGTGGGCGCTTCTCGGCGAAGTTGCGCGTCGGGACGAGCAGGAGGCCGAACGGCAGTGCCAGCAGCCAGAAGGCCAGCTTGAACGGCTTGACGTAGAGCTTGTCCTGGGGCTTCCAGGGACTCCAATCAGCGTTGTGGGCAGAAGGGGCGGGCGTAGGGACGCCGATGAGGCCGGGTCGTTCAGTCAATTGTCCCTCCAGGGGGAAGTAGTAGGTGCGGGTGAACGGGAGTTTGTGCGTATTCTAAGCAAACTCTTACCCGAAACAATATAATAATTTGCTATCTGAAGCAAGCATAAGCGAAGCTAGCTCGAATCTGCTAGAATGGGCATATATATGGCACTCAAACTTCCAAAATTTAACAAACTCAACCTGAAGCGTGGTAGCTCGAAGCTCAAGAAGCTCAAGAACCGCAGCGATGACCCATACATCGTCAGTCTCGATATTGGGACCGAGTATGTAAAGGTGCTGATTGGTGAAGTGAAGGGTGATCAAGTCGAGATTATTGGCGCTGCTCGACAACGTCAGCGCCTAACCGACATGGCATCTGGCGCGGTGACTGATATCGCGGGCGTGGTGGAGAACTGTGACGCTGCGCTGCGCATCGCTGAGCGCGCATCGGGCGTCGTGGCGCGCAATACTGTTATTGGGATCGCTGGCGAGCTCGTGAAGGGCATGACGACCAGCGTAAGCTATCGACGCTCGAAGCCCGAAATCCAGATCGATATGGTGGAGCTTCGGGATATCATCGAGCGCGTGCAGCGTGCAGCTTTTGAGAAGGCTCGTTCGCAGCTGGAGTGGGAGACAGGTGCTAAAGACGTGCAGGTCAAATTAGTTAACGCTGCTGTTGTGGATGTAATGATCGATGGGTATCGTATCACGAATCCGATCGGCTTCCAAGGCAAAGACGTGACGATCTCGGTCTTCACGGCCTTCGCGCCAATGGTGCACCTCGGAGCCTTGCAAACTGTGGCGCGCGATCTGGATCTGAATCTCATTAATATTGCAGCTGAGCCATTTGCGGTTGCCAAGAGTGTTGGTGCAGATGATTCTACTGAGTTTAGCGCAATATTTATCGATATCGGCGGTGGCACAAGTGACATCGCGGTCGTAAATAATGGTGGTGTCGTCGGCACACGTATGTTTGCGATAGGCGGTCGGAGCTTCACAAAGCGGATTGCGACGACACTCGGTGTAGGCTTCGAGAAGGCCGAAGCGCTCAAACTCACCCACTCAGCCGGTGAGCTCGAGAAAGAACAAGAGAAGGAGATTAGTGAGGCGCTGGCAAAAGACGTCGAGGTCTGGATATCTGGGGTTGAGCTTGGACTGTCGGAGTTTGATGAGCTCGATCATTTGCCCAATCGCATTCTGCTCTGCGGCGGCGGCTCAGCTCTGCCAGAGATCAAAGAAGCTCTGCTGTCTGATTGGTACAAAGAGCTGCCATTTGCGCGCAAGCCAAAGATTGATTTTGTTGCACCGGCTGATGTGAATCGTGTGATCGACCACACGGGAAAACTTAAAAGCCCGCAAGATATTACTTCGATGGGGCTAGCCAATCTCGCCCTCGACATTGTAGGTGCCGAGCCCAAGGGAGAGCAATTGCTGCAGCGCCTTAGTCGCACGCTCTCGATCTAGATATCATTGAAGTTTTATATATTTTAGTTTATAGTTATCGTATCTCTCGTACCTCGGAGGAAAGATGCTGCATCCGCTCACTTTGTTTTTACTGATGTTGATGGGGCCAAGCGTGACGGCGGTCTTGATACACAGTTTCTCAGTGCTGAATTTTGGCAGTACGGCAAAATCAGCTCGTGCGATGAGTAGGATCACGCTGGCACTATTCCTCGTCGGTTGTATTGGGTGTATCTCCACGTATATAGTGCAGGCATGGGATCTACTCGCAGTATTTGGAGCTTCGACCCTACTAATGTTCTTGGCTTTTGCAAGGGTGAGCCTGGTGATGGTGGTCATTTGGCCGCCAAGCAAGACTGATATCGAGAACGTAAACATCTATTTCTAGGCACTAGTAATCAGTGAGCTCGTCCTTCCAGAAGTGGGAGGGCGCTTTTTATTTGTCCACAACTTTATGTGTTGCTTCGAGAAGCGAATACAAAAGTTATCCACTCCCCCTGAGCGAGCCCTACGGATAGTGCTCATGTCAAGGTTTGACACACTATGGGTGGTTTGTTAGTATAGCCCCCGTAGCTTTTTTGAAAACTTGTGAGGAGGGCGTCTTTACGACTCAGTAAATAGCCTTTTACAGCTAGCGAATTCTCTATCTATCACCAGTCTCTTCAAGAAAACTCCTGTTGCACTTTCAGATAAAGGACACAACTTTTTCGCTCAATTTTCATATAAGTAATAAAGGTCGATGTGTCTTATGTTCTCGATGCCACATAAGCTTCGAGAAGACGAAAGAACGCACAGTAACTCATGCGCAACATACAGCGGATTGGCGCGAGGTGGGTAACACCACTTCATCCCGTTTCAATCAATAGCTGGCGCAAAAGGGAAAGCGTATTAGTAGAATAAGCCAGAGCCTCCCACTTGGAGCAAAGCGTCTCGCGACTGCTTCGGGGGTAGCACCGACTTCTTCTCATACAAAAACGCAACCGAACAGCCAAAAGGGGAATGGCGACTCTACGCTCGCAGCAGTGAAACGCTTGCCAGCGACGGTTACACAATCAATACAAGATGGCGGAGTGTGGCGTTATGCGTCTCACGTGCTGCTGCTTGCGGTCATCATGATTATCGCGACGGCAGGTAAGATCCAGGCAGATAGCTTGAAGATTTCGAGTTCGAAGCTTGGTAATCAGGATACAGATCGGCAGACCGTGTTGGCTTCAGGTGCTATCTTGGCTGACCAGATGCAGCTCGTGATTGCACCGGATATTAAGGCTGCCGCTGATGATGCTGCGAGTAAGATTCAGTTGGTAACGACTGGTGACGGCTTCCTAACCAAGATCGCGCCAATCGCAGCCTCAGCCGCAACCAAGCGTGGCCTTACAAATTACGCGATCAAGTCAGGCGATACTATTAGCTCGATTGCCAGCCAATTTGGCGTGGCTTCAGATACAATTCTCTGGGCAAACAATCTGACCGAAGATGCGACCCTCAAGCCAGGTCAGGAAATCATCATCCTCCCGGTCAATGGGATCCTTTACACCGCTAAGGGAGATGAATCACTCGATACTCTCGCGCAGACATATCGGGCAAGCGCCAATCTGATCGATGTATACAATCAACTCGAGGGTAAGCCACTGGCCGCTGGTCAAAAAGTGATTATTCCAGATGGAGTCAAGCCCGCGCCGCAACCAAGCGTTGTTAGTCGCATTGCTGCTAAGACCCCGACGCGTACACTAGCAAGCTTTAAGGGCGGTGCTAACGGGTACTCATACGGATATTGCACATGGTACGTTGCCGGTCGTCGGGCAGTACCGTCAAACTGGGGTAATGCTAGCTCCTGGTATTACAACGCGATTGCCGCAGGGTATTCAGTGGGTACGACTCCACGCCCAGGAGCAGTTGCTTGGGAGCGAGGCAATCACGTTGCTTTCGTCGAGAGTGTCGGTAATGGCACAGTCACCGTCTCAGAGATGAACTTCTGGGGGAATGGTGGCGGCTGGGGGCGTGTGAGTTATCGCACGACCGACGCAAGTCACTTCAAATACATCTACTAGTCCTGAAGACAGTAAGCCTTAAGCTTGCAAAATACTAAAACGCTGCTATGATTACGGCAAATGAAGAAATTCATCTATCGCCTCTTCGTAACAGTGTTTTTGGTTGGCTTTGAGCTTGTTATCTACTTCGTACTGTGGTTTGCCTGGCTACGACCAGCGCAGGACATCTATTTTATGGGTTGTATGCCAGATGGTACTGCCGGTAATTCGGTAACGTGCAACCCGTACGTGCCGGCCAAGATCGGCCTCACAGCTATCGAAGTGATTGTGGCGACGACTATTAGTCTGGGGATCATTCTCGCCATCTCGGCTCTGGTACAGGCAAACAAGGCTCGTCGCTCACGTAAAGTGCACGATAAAGCAGCCGATAGCGTAGACGCCACCGAAGAATCTGAATAAAAAAGCTCCATATAGCGAGTGCTACATGGGGCGGTACATGTTACGTCGAGAAGTGCAAGTCTGCGATGAGCGGCAGATCATGCCAAGTACACCGCACGCAATGAGCCAGAGACCCGCCGTAGTGGGTAGTATCCAGATAAGCGCATTGCGCAGCATCTTCCACCGCATGGCGTGCAGTTCTTTCCTCCATACGGCAACCGATTCTTGGGTTGGTTTTTCTGGTTCGGGTGGCATAGGATAGTTCACAGACGATCTCTTGTTGTGCCGTAGGCAAACAGGGTAGCTACCAGGAATAAGCAAATTTGTAGGGGGAGTTTCATAACTTCCTTACGTCACAGGTGCAAGAATTAATTGCCAAAATACCATTTTTCGGGTAAAATGTCAAAATATGTTTGTCGATGAAGTGACAATTCACATCGCGGCCGGTAAGGGTGGCGATGGGCGAGCCAGCTTCCTGCGTAGCCGGCACCAACCGAAGGGCGGACCTGATGGTGGTGACGGAGGTCGCGGAGGCAATGTTGTGGTGCGCGCGGAGCATAATTCGAGTACCTTGGCAAAATATCGCACGACCAATCAGTGGATGGCCGAAGATGGTGGTGCTGGCGGTGGCAATAAGCGTCATGGCAAGAACGGCGCCGATCTTATACTTATTGTGCCGCCTGGCACGCTGGTGCGTATCGATGACCGCATCGTGGCTGATCTCGCTATAGACGGCCAGGAGGCTATTATCGCTCGCGGTGGTCGTGGTGGACTCGGAAATACCCACTTCGCGACTAGCGTGCATCAGGCGCCTCGATTTGCAGAGCTTGGTGAGCTGGGCGAAGCATATGATTTGACTCTCGAGCTGAAGCTGCTTGCAGATGTCGGCTTGGTTGGACTGCCAAATGCTGGTAAATCAACGCTACTTTCTGTCATATCGAGTGCGAAACCAAAAATTGCAGACTATCCATTTACGACTCTTGCACCTCAGCTCGGCGCGGCACGCTACCATGAGCATGAATTTGTCGTAGCCGACATCCCAGGTCTGATCGAAGGCGCGAGTGACGGTAAGGGGCTAGGCGATACGTTTTTGAAACACATCGAGCGTACGCGTGTGTTGCTTATCATGATCGACGCAGCTAGCGAAGACCCAGCTCAGACGTACGAGGTGATCCTCAACGAGCTACGTACGTATAGTGAGGCATTGGCTGCGCGTCCGCAGGTTGTGGCGTTGACCAAGGCGGCACTCGTAGATGTAGCAAAAATTACTTCGCAAACCAAGAAGCTCGCGAATGCCGCTGGTGTGAAGTCGGAAGAGATTATCGTGATGTCATCTCGCGAGCATGACGGGCTTGATATCCTCATGGCGCGCTTAGTGCAGGTCGTTGTGGCTGCGCCAGGGCTTGAGGCAGATGATGAGACTGAAGTCGCTGAGATCACAATGGACGACGTCGCAGACTGGTACTTGGATCGTGACGGCGAGGATACCGTTGTTATCAAGGGTAAGGCGGCTGAGCGTTGGGCGGCTCGTACAAATTTCGATAATCAAGCAGCCGTCGATCGCTTGCATCGCATCTTACATCGCGCTGGAGTCTACAAGAAGTTGGCGCAGCATGGTATTGAATCCGAGAAAACCCACCTCATGATTGGTGGGAAGGAGCTCGAATGGTAGATCAGCACTTTGATGTAGGTGGAACTCGAGTTGCTTTCTCGACTCGTCCGGACTTATTCTCGCCAAAAGGCTTGGATAAGGGTACGCAACTTCTTCTTGAGTCAATTGTTGACAAAAAGTATCAACGGGTACTCGATTGGGGTTGTGGCTGGGGTGCGATGGGTCTCTGGCTGGCTGCCCGCGATGCACGTGCGGAGATAACTATGCTGGACAGTGATATGAGTGCAATTAAGGCCACTCAAGCAAATATTGAGTCAAATAGACTCACGAACATACGCTTGATCACGAGTACTGGCTTCGAAGACCTCGAGGAGCAAAAGGCGTTTGATCTGATCGTCTCACATCCACCGACGCACCGCGGGCGTGAAGTGGTCGAAGCGATGATTCGTGAGAGCTACGACCATCTTCGAGAGAGTGGGGAGCTCGTGATAGTCGTCGAAGCCCGCCTCAAGCCGTGGGTCAAGCGTTCGCTCGAGCAGCTGTTTGGCTCGTGCAAGACGCTCAAGCACTCCCAGAAGCATGTCGTACTGTCGGCAGTGCGATAACTTGAAAAATTCTCGATAATCAGGCAGAATTATCTGGTTCTTGTGGGGCATTGGCGCAGTTGGTAGCGCGCTTCCATGGCATGGAAGAGGTCATCGGTTCGAATCCGATATGCTCCACCAGTATCTGAAATCATGAATCACAAACAGGCCTTCATTGCTGAAGGTCTGTTTTCGTCTTCACAGATTCTGCTCACGGACGCAAGCTCTTGTATGTACTTACGCTTGTCCAAGACGCTGGATACTATATAATTGATTGCAGACTTTTCCACCGAGGGTCAAAGAAATCGGTGGCGTCAGGGCTAGAGGTTGGTACCAAGCCTGAGGCCAATTGGAGGAAGTTACGCGACACTTCCCGCGGGGTTGGTTACCCTTCCAGTGCGCAACTGGACGTTGAAGCGAGTGTGGCGTTTCCGAGTGTGATGGCGTCAAGATCGCACTCTGAGCCTGGAGCCAGGCGAACGATATGGCCTTCCCGTTATACAGTTATGTCGGTTATCTAATACTGTCGTAATCGTCGTTCATCACCAGCAACCAGGGTGATCCACAGGCGAAGGAAGTACGTAACCTTCTAGTATGTAGGGAGATCCAGCTCAAGTACCAGGGTATCGCGACCCACACATTGCCCCGGGCAATCGTCGCTCAACTGCGGAAGAGCTGGCCCTGCATGCGATGGCCCGGTCTGGAGAAATCCAGGCCGGGCCTTAATTATGTCTGTAGGTATTCCAAGATCGCCCGATAGTTCATCCTTCGTATCGCGGCGGCTCCATTAGAATTTCTGCAACATCGCCGCATGGGGCATGTAGCTTATTTGTAGGATCCCCTGATAGTTACTCGGGGTGGGTAGGTTTGTGCAGAATATACGTTACCTATCTCTACGCTTCATAAGTATTGACGAAATAATAAAATAGTTGTAGAATAGCTCGAACCTGTCCCAGCAAACGAAAGGACTCCTATGCTGGTAGCGGTCGAACCTTCCATCAAACGATCTGTCACGATTGGAGTTCAGCGCCCACGCGGCGTCGAACTCCATGAGTTCAAAGCCAAGCAACTCACTGAGGCTATCGATTTCATCAACAGCCTTGAATCGCCGACCATCCTCGGCTACCTCGGTGGCCCGGGGCAGTACTTCCTGATCCGCTTGCGGCAGGAGTGTGCCCACCCCACCTATCGAGTGCCCTTCCACGCGCTCAACGAGCACATGGGGGATGCAGCGGTCGGTGCCGATGTTCAGACCCGTACCGAGATGCTGGTTGACTGCTTCATGCAGGCTCCCGAGGTTTTCTACGAGATGGGCGAGTTGGACTTCGACATCTTCTACGCGCGTGAGTTCGCGCGCGCACGCCTGGCCGTTCAGGACCATCGCAAGCGCGCCCAGCTTCAGTACATGGCAGCCGAGCGTGACCTCGAGCTGGCTCTTGGTATCGCGTATCAGGCCAGCAAGGCGCGTAAGATCCTGTCGAATCCCGGCATGATCTCGGGCGCCAAGGCCGACGAGAAGGCCCTGGAAGCCCAGATCGTCAAGTGTCTGGGTCGCATCGTGATCTACGACCTCTTGCGCAACCATCCAGTGTTGCCCCAGGTCAAGGGTCTCGGCCCGGCGCTTGGCGGCGGCATCATCGGTGAGATCCTCGACATCCGTCGCTTCTCTACTCCCCAGCAGCTGCGAGCCTACGCTCGTTACACGCAGGGACGTGAAGGCGGCATCCCGCGTCGTCGCAGGGGAGAGGTGGCGAATTGGTCCGACAAGCTGCATCGACCGGTGTGGCTGTGGTCGACCGATCAGGTCACGCGCTACGATCATGTCTGGCGCGATGTCTACCGTTCCTTCAAGCTCGACGAATTCTTGACTCATCCCGAGATTGAGGTCGTCGTCCGACAGGATGCGCAGGGTCGCGACAAAAAGGTGCGCCGCTTCACGGCAGGCCATCTGAACCGTCGCGCCCAGAGACGTGTCGGCTCGGCTCTACTCGAGTACGTGCATGCCCTCTGGTGGGCTGTGGCTCGTGGGGATGACCCCGTCGCGTGGTATCAGGCAAGTGAGTGGCCGGCCTTCTTCGCGCAGCACACCAGTCGCATCAACGACGAAGGTGGGCTTGAGCAGCTCAATGCATTGGTGGCCGCTCGCAAGGGCGAGACGCCGGACGACGAGCTCGAGGATGAGTCTGGAGACGACTCGGGCATCTGATAGATCTGTGGCAGGGTTAAACGGGAATATTACAAATCTGGATCTTAACCCTGCTACACCTTCGTGCTGCAAGGAGTGATGTCATCAAACGACGGACTGCAGCACCACACCCCCGAGGCTTCGGTCTCGGGGGTGTTTACTTTTTATGAAGATAATGCTTAAATATATCGCATTGGTGGGGCATAAGTAAGCGTCGCAAAGCGAGAGGTTGCCTCACCACATTTTCGTACCTTGATCGACTACAGCCAATTGGCCCCTGCGACAATTGGCTGTAGTGGCTGTAGCCACCCTCGCGCCAGATGATCTGAGGTCAAAAGCGAGTTCAGTTGGCGTCTGCCGAGCAAAACGAGATCTCATCAGCATCGCAAGTGCTCGGCACTGTGGGGCAAGGAGAAGAATCTCAAATCTGGTATATGCTCCATATCTTCTTGGGTTTGAGGATGGCAATTCTACGCGTTGTCAGTAGCATGATTGCCCTTCGAACCCTGGCCCACAGCACAAGGAGTCTCCAAGAGGGCAACTGTGGGTCAAAATCGCGCGACAAGAAGTACTCTCTGAGAGAGGCATTGTCCCGCTGGTCGGTCTACAGCCATGGTTACAAATACTTCCGGTGGCCGGCCAAAATCATGTCTCTGCGAAGGAGCGTTCTTACAAACAGTCACGCTTAGCAGGAGACGGATGCGATCCAGTTGACAGAAGCAGCGGTTACAAAATGCCCTGTGTCGATGGATCGCCTGCGCCCTGAGAAAATCTTCTCGGGGCGCTAAATATTTACTAAATAACTGAAATGTTGTACTATGTAGCTCTCGCGATCGGCAGCAATCGATATGCTCTCTAGGATCCATACTGCTGTCGGTCGCACCATTCGCACCTATATATGTTCTTGTGACTCAAAGATCCAGATTTTCAGGTCCGTCTATGAGTCACCGGTCGGTCAATCACGCTGGTCTCTAATCCCACACATGACCGACCAAAATCTAGCGCGACAAATAGGAAGCCATTAATCACGGTCGATGTCGCGCCGACTTCTCAAGAAATGGTATTGCAAGCCGCATTTGTGAACGGTCGAAATCTTAGGGAGTAAATGTGCGACTACTTAGCTGGGCTTGTGCTCCTTGGTCTGCAATAGTAGGCTTGTATACAATCCACAGTGCAGACCTAAATCGCGTCGGGATCTTGTGGTCGCTCGAACTTGACTCGTAAGTTGTAGTGTTCCAAAGAGGGGAGTTGCGAGCTAAAATCGCCGGTAGTGCAACCGGTCGCATCTTCAAATGAAGCGCTAGCACTACCTTGGGTCTCGAGCGATCATGTTACAAATGCGTGAAGTGGGGCCCAGAATCGTGGTGCAAGGTCCAGAATCACCAAGATCAACATTGCACCCCGGTCGACCAATCGTTGGCTTATTTAACAGTGAAGTTGGTCGATCTAAATCGTTTACCAAGGGGGAAGCTACAAAGAGTGAAGCCGTGGTAAACTTGGCTGGCAAACTGGGCCTTAACAAGAGTTCTTGGTGCCAGCCTACGCGCCCGAGATTAGTCTTGGGCGCGATTGCTTTTTTATGACCCTACACTTGTGCCGTATAATAACTCTATGACTAAGCCGCGCATCGCCGTGCTGATAGGGGGTCCGTCACGAGAACACGATGTGTCCCGCTCCAGCGCTCGCAACATCCTTGCCGCCATCGACGAACATCGCTATGATGTGCGACCGATACTCATTACTCATCAAGGTGAATGGCGGGTATATAGCTCGGAACTTGGGCTCGAAGCCGACACACCGCAGCAGGTATGGGGGCAGACACAGATTCAGGTACTGCTGCCGTACGAGGTGGACGCGGCTTTCATCGCGATGCATGGTGAGTTTGGCGAGGATGGGACAATCCAACGCTTACTTGATCGGGCGACGATACCGTATCAGGGGAGTGGTCCACGCAGTAGTGCACTGGCCTTTGATAAGGCGGCATCGTACGCGACGCTGCGTCGGCAAGGATTCTCGATCCCTGACTACGTGGTGATGAGTCGGGCAGAGTGGGTGGCAAACAGATTCAAGCGCATGCGACAGATTGTGACAGCACTCGGTGCCGATGTGGTCGTGAAGCCGGTTGCGGCTGGAAGCTCTGTTGGTGTATACCTCGTTCACACTCCGGCTCAGCTGGCTGACGCACTTGAGCAGGTGAGTGTCGAGTTCGACCGGTTCATTATTCAGAAATTTGTGCGTGGTGAGGAAGTGACGTGTGGGGTATTGGAGACGGACGAAGGATTAGTAGCGCTGCCGCCAACGCTGATTCGACCGCGCTCGAGCCACTTCTTTGACTACACAGCGAAATACACTGTTGGTGCCAGCGAGGAGATTACCCCAGCACCGCTGCACCCCTCGCTTATTGCTGTCATCCAGCGCGTAGCCTTGGCGGTGCATCGAGCGCTCAAGTGTCGAGATTATAGCCGCAGTGACTTCATACTCACTCGAAATAAATTGTGGCTCCTGGAGCTCAATACACTGCCAGGCATGACAGAGACATCGCTCGTGCCGCAGGCCGCAGCAGCGTATGGCATGGGCTTTTCTGAGCTCGTACATCATCTCATCGAGCGCGCACGAAACCGTCCGGAAGTGATAGAATTACATTAATGTCTCGTCATATCAAAAGAATTGCTCAGAGATTCCTGGTTCGACAGCTCGAGCGAAAAGTCGATCAACTCATCAATCAGCATGACCTGACGGTCATCACGGTGACTGGTACGGTTGGCAAAACCGGCTCAAAGGTTGCGATTGGCCAGGTCCTCGAGGCAGCTGGTCGTAAGGTGTGCTACTCAGAAGACAGCTATAATACCGAGATCGGGATGCCGCTTGCGCTGTATGGGCTCAAGACCCCGTCACGACTGACTGATCCATTAGCTTGGCGACGAATTATCCAACGCATTACTGAAATGAACCGCGTCTATCCGTATGACACGGTGATCGTTGAAGTGGCTGAAGACGAACGCGCGATGATGACCCCGTGGTTGGCGCGCCTCAAGCCACAGATATCAATCTTCACGGGCGCCTCAGCCGCCCACATGGAGCGATTTGACTCAATTGAGCACCTTCGTGACGATGCGGCCTGGCTTGCTTCCCGGGCTGAGCGCTGTTATTACAATGCCGACATAGAGCTGGTACGCGAAGTGATGGAGCGCAAGAAGGGTGCAGTTGGGTATGGTGTGGATCACGGTACGATTCGACTGCACGATGTGAAGCGGGGTCGCACTGGACTGCTGCAAGCTGAGTTGCGGATAGGTAAGGATCGCCAGGTGATCAAGACACAGTTTGTGGCTCGACATAGCTTGTCATATATCTTGGCTGCTGCAGCGGTGGCGCATGAGCTCGGGGTAGCATTTGACCAGATCTGTAAGGGGCTTACTAAGGTCCAGCCTGTGGTTGGGCGCATGCGCTTACTGGCGGGCGTAAATGATTCACGAGTACTGGATGATAGTTATAATTCGAGCCCGGTAGCAGTGAAGGCGGCGCTCGATACACTGATAGAGCTTACGACGCCTCGTGATGGTCGCCGCATAGCGGTGCTTGGAAGCATGAATGAGCTTGGCGAGTTTGCCTCTGAGCTACATCGTGAAGTTGGCGTGTACGCGGCTGAGAAGCGCGTCGACATGCTGATAACTGTCGGTAAGGACGCCATGAATCTCCTCGCACCAGCTGCTATCGAAGCTGGCTTGGCGAAGACCCAAGTCAAGCAATTTCGCACACCCTATGAGGCCGGTCATTATCTAAAGAATCATGTAAAGGCGGGAGATATCGTGCTAGTGAAAGGGAGTCAGAACGGAGTGTTCACCGAAGAGACGAGCCGTATTCTCTTGTCTCCAGAGTTACATCCAGCTAAAGAGTTGGTGCGTCAAGGCAAAAGCTGGAAGGTTCGCAAGAAAAAGAGCTTTGGAATATAATGACGGATTATTCAGATCAAGATATCCAAGCAGACATCGCCTCATTGGGTCATAAAGCAGACGTAGATTATTTAGCAATAATAAAGAATCAGACTGCGATAGAGCGTGATTGGTGGCAGCATGTAGAGCCTTTTAATGATGCCGATGCAGTTGATGATGCGGTGGTCAAAGGAAAGCTTTTATATGTTGGGCCACATGAAGCTTACTTACCCATATTGCGATTTAGGAACCCGACATTGCGTCATTCGTACCCACCTTTTCTTGAGACACATACTCTGAATTTACTCAATGAAATAGCTAATTCGTGGCGTCGTCAGTCATTTGATGCGGGTGTTAACAGCGATTCTCGACTAGCAGTCACGAATTTAGTCACAACCGTTGCTTACCAGAAAACCCTCGTGCAGACAGGAAAACTGGCGATTATGGGTAATCCACATAGTCGTGGAGTGGCGTTTGATATTGACGCTACAGGGTATTATTTAGGAGAAACCCCCGTCAACCACAGACCTGCGGATAAAGATAAATATGAAAAAGCATTTGCAAATACGGGTCATATTTTGCATGCTCCTGAATTTCTATCGGATGATAAATACTTTAACCCCTTGGTTCACGAAATTCTCCAAAGTACATTAGATAGATTCCAAGAGCAGGGCAAATTGCATTATATTCACGAATACCCAGGTACAAATTATTCGGCATTTCATATTTGCAGAAACCCAAACTATTCACCAGTAGGGATGTGATCGCTCGAAAGCCATTTTACAATGAAGCAGTGTCTTGATAGGGCACTCGCATCACTCCTGATAATCAGGTATAATTCGCGCTATGAGTACACCCGACAAGCGACGCATATACAAGCCGACAGAGGTAGAGTCGAAGTGGCAGGAGATTTGGCACGAGGCCGAGCTCTACAAGACGCCGGCACAGCCAAAGAATAAGTTTTATAACCTCGTGATGTTTCCTTACCCATCAGGTAATCTGCATGTTGGGCACTGGTACAACTTCGCTCCCGCCGACACCCTTGGGCGCTTGGCGCGCATGCAGGGTAAGGATGTCTTGCAGCCGCTTGGTTATGATGCCTTTGGCTTGCCAGCCGAGAACGCTGCAATTAAAAACGACATCCCGGCTGATGAGTGGACCGACCAAAACACAGCCAATTTTTATAAGCAATACCAGCGTATGGGCGGGATGTATGACCTGTCTCGCGTGGTCGATACGTCGAAGCCAGAGTATTACAAGTGGACGCAGTGGCTCTTCTTGCAACTCTTCAAGGCTGGTAAGGCTGTCCAGCGTGATGGGATTGTGAACTGGTGCCCGAAGGATAAGACGGTGCTCGCGAACGAACAAGTGGTGCACGGAGAGTGTGAGCGTTGTGGGACAACAATTGAGCGCAAGAATCTCAAGCAGTGGTATTTTACGATTACTGATTATGCCGATGCGCTACTTGATGATCTCGATACCCTCGATTGGCCAGATCGCGTCGTGCAGCAGCAACGTAACTGGATCGGTCGCAGTAAGGGTGCGAAGGTACGGTTTAAGGTGTATGAAGATAAGCCAGTTTATGCGGGTAAGGCACATAGCTATTTGATGGGTGCAAATAATATCTCTGACGCTGATCTTTCAAATCTCGATATTGTCATAAAAGAAAAAACCGATACTGCACGAAAAATACTTATTCCTCAGGCTTCACTAAAAGCTTATGAAAAGCTTATTTCAGATAAGCTCACCCCAGGCTTTTGGAATGAATATATCGATCACGAGACTGTATTTTTGTTTAAAAATATCGATGGAAAAGTAGATCGTATCGTTCTCACGGCGGAGACGGCTTCAGAAATTAATTCTTTAGCAGAGAAATATGCAAAAACCAGCTTTGGTGACCCATGGAAGATGCTTGCTGAAAATGAATTTTATGCTAAACAAGTTCCGATTGAGATCGAAGTCTTTACGACGCGACCCGATACGATCTTTGGCGCGACCTTCATGGTGATTGCTCCAGAGCATCCGCTGGTATCGACACTGACCACTGACAAGCACAAAGCTGAAGTCGATCAATATATCGAGTGGACTGGCTCACGCACGGACGTTGATCGCATGGAAGCAAAAGAAAAAACCGGCGTGTTTACCGGCAGCCACGTCATAAATCCAGCCAATGGTGAGGAGATCCCGGTTTGGATCGCGGATTATGTATTGATGGGGTATGGCACGGGAGCCATCATGGCGGTCCCAGCTCATGATGATCGTGACTATGCTTTCGCGAAGAAGTACAATCTACCGATCAAAAAGGTCATTGAGCCAGTGACCGGTGAGCCGCAGGTCGACCCGGAGCATCGCATGAGTATTGTAGCTCTGGTACACAATCCTCGGTCGGATGAAGTACTTATGATCAATTGGGGCGCGCAAGGTGGGCGATTGCTAATCGGTGGCGGGCGAGAAGCGGATGAGGATGTGGTGGCAACGGCGACTCGTGAAGTCATCGAAGAAACCGGCTACTCGGATATTAAATACATTCGGCAGACCGAGCGCATTCATCACCATTATTTCGCGCATTCTAAGAATGTCGCACGTCAGATCGAATGTGTGGGTGTGCACTTTGAACTTCTGAGCGATGAACGGATCGAGCCGCAGCTCGAGGCTGACGAAAAAGGTAAATTCTCGGTCGAGTGGGTGAAGGCAGTTGAGGCAGAATCAGTTCTGCAGGACGAGCTGCATAAGTATGTATTTGATGCATTCTTGCGCGATAAAGTCTTTACTGACGATGGAGTGGTGTGCAATTCGGGTCAGTTTGATGGTCTGGAGACTGCGAAGGCTAAACAAGAGATTACGGCGTGGTTGCAGCAGCGTGGGGATGGCCATGAGACGATGAACTACCGTCTACGCGATTGGTTGATTTCGCGTCAACGCTATTGGGGCGCGCCGATCCCGATCATACACTGTCCAACCTGTGGAGCGGTGCCGGTTCCAGAAGAGGAGCTGCCGGTCGAGCTGCCGCTGGGAGTGAAGTTTGATAACACCGGTCGCTCACCATTGCAGACGCATCCAGATTTTGTGAAGACTTCTTGTCCGCAGTGTCATCATACTGAGGCTCGCCGCGAGACCGATACCATGGATACATTCGTGGATTCGTCATGGTACTTCTTACGCTACCCAAATACACAGTACGTCGATGGCCCGTTTGACCCGGCGGCAGTCAAGCAATGGCTACCGGTCGATCTGTATACGGGCGGGGTAGAACACGCCATTCTTCATCTCCTGTATGCGCGTTTTATTACGAAGTTCTTGCACGAGCAGAAGCTGATTGATTTCAAAGAGCCGTTTAAGCAGCTTATTAATCAGGGCATGATCCTAGGTCCGGATGGCAACAAGATGAGTAAGTCCAAAGGAAATGTGATCGACCCGCTGGTCTATCTCGAGCAGTATGGCTCCGATGCGCTACGTTTGTATCTCATGTTTATGGGGCCGTGGCAGGATGGTGGTCCATGGGATGCACGTCGCTTCGAAGGAACCTATCGCTTCATGCAGAAGACCTATGACGCGCTGTCTCCTGGCTACCTCGAGCAGACAGTTGATGACGTGGTCGACACGGCACTCACAGTGCAACTCCATAGGTTCGTCAAGAAAGTTGGTGACGATATTGCGGCTACGCGATTTAATACAGCCATCGCAGCATTGATGGAGCATATGAATGCGCTCATCACCATCAAGCGCGACGGATCGGTGAGTGCTACTACCTGGCAGACCGTTGTCCTAACAACTATTCGCTTGCTTGCGCCGCTTGCACCACATTTGGCGGAAGAGCTCTGGCATGACAATGATCAGGAAGAGAGTGTGCATCTTGAAGTCTGGCCAGTATATGACCCAGCATTACTGATTGAAGATGTTGTCACAATCGCAGTGCAAGTAAATGGCAAATTACGCGGTGAATTTATGACTACTCCGGGACGCGTACCAGGAGCTATCGAAGAAACTGCACGCGAAGAGAATGCGAAGCAAGGCTGGACTAAGGATGCTCAAATCATCAAGGTGATAGTCGTGCCTGATCGGCTAGTAAACTTCGTAGTGAAGAGCTAAAAGATTATTTCTTGAGGGCTTCTTTGAGCTCTCGAGTTTCTTCTTGGATTTCGGCTTGCGATGGAGTATCTGCTTTTTCTAGAGCCATATTCTTGCGATCGCGGATGATATGCCAGAGTGATGGGAGTACCGATATGGCTACTATGACGATAATGCCAGGGATGATGTACCTCTCGGGGTCTGGCATAAGTGAGCCTAGGAAATATCCCATTAGCGTGAGCCCAATCGCCCATAAGACCGCACCGATGACGTTGTAGAAGAAGAATCGTCGGTATTCCATTCGCCCGACGCCGGCGAGAATGGGCGCGAAGGTACGCACGACAGGGGTAAAGCGAGCCAGGATGAGAGTCTTGCCGCCATGCTTCTCGAAGAAGGCTTGAGATTTGTCGATGTATTTTTGGTGAAAGAAGAGTGAGTCTTTTTTCTTAAAAATCCGTGGCCCGACACGCTTACCGAAGGCATAACCGACATTATCACCGAGTACTGCGGCGATGAAGGTCAGTGCACATAGAAGCCATACATTGAAATATCCCTGCGAGGCAAAGATACCTGCCGTGAAGAGCATACTGTCGCCAGGGAGCATGAAGCCAATCAGTAGGCCGGATTCGGCGAAGACGATCAAGAAAATACCGATGTAGCCGACGCTTTGGACGAGGGGGGCGAGCTCGAAATGCATTAGATATATCCTAGCATGAACTGCTGAGCTGAGCATAGGCTGATGGGAAGTAGTAAAAAAGTTGACAAATATTGACAACAGTGGTATATTTCGATTATGCAAATCGCCAATCTCGCGAAAAAACTCGAAGCCGTCGGCCTAACTGAAAAACAGGCCAAGGTGTACGTGGCAGCCCTCTTTTTGGGGCCGGCTTCCGTTCAGCGTATCGCTGAGCAGGCAGAAGTAAACCGTGCGACGACCTACGTCATACTCGACGAGCTGGCTGCTATGGGACTGGTTTCTACTTCTGTAGAAGGTAAGAAAACTGTCTTTGTCGCTGAGTCACCGGAGGCAATCGAGCGCTATCTGAATTCGATCGAGAAGGAAATAGCTGGGCGCAAAGAGAGCTTGAAGAGGACGATGACGGATCTTAATGATATAAGCCGCGTAGAGGCGGACGATGCCCCAGTTGTGCGGTTTTTCAGAGGACCTGAGGCAATGCAGGCTGTTAGCGCATACCTAAGTCGCAAGTCAAAGAAGCATGAGGTAGTCTATGGCATTATGGACATAGATGAAGTCATGAAGGTATTTCCAGATATATTAACGGCTAGTCCGAAGCGACGTGCGAAAAAGGGAATTACGAGTAAGGCATTTTATTCAGGCTCTGTAGAGTTGCTCTCGGACCCTACATCAGGGCGCAAGACTCGTCGTCTGGAAAATAAGGCGCTTGGTGATGTGAATATATATGATGATCGAATGACTATCCTGAGCTATAAGGGTACAGATTCGGTTGGTGTAATTATTGAGAGCAAAGAGATAGTGGCGGTTATTCGACAGCTATTTGAACTCGCATGGTCAAAGCAGTCTAGCACTACAAAAGAGAAGTAATTATTACTAAAACTTGACAAAATATATAATGTCAAGTATAATCTGTTCGTCATCACCAACCCAGGGAGGCAAGCATGAGATCCGATCGATCACTACGGCACCTTCCTGCGGGGCCGTGAAGCTTGAGGAGAAGTCCTCCGCGAGCTTGCTTGAAGCAGGGCAATCCCGAAAGGGGCAAAAATGGGGCATGTAGTCTGATGGCCCGCGGAACGCCGACATCGCCAAGAAGGCGCCGGCGTCCAGCTGACGACCACGCGGTTGTCAGATTAGATCTTTAGCTCGACGACTTGGTCGCTGAGCTAAAGATCTGAAACCAACACCGTTGGGCGACCTGGCCCAACAGAACGTGACCAGGTCGCCCAACAAAACTCTCCTCGCTCACTCACTCATTCTTTCTCAAGATGAGCTCGAGCTCATCACCCGCCCCTTGTGCGGGCGTTTTCTTTTTCTGACAAAAAATACTCTATGCTCTAAGCTTACATCAGGCACAAGTCACTTAAAAATGTCAAAATATTTCACATACATATCAGTAAAAATGCATAATATCTTAATAAAATCACAAAAAACGATAAAAAGCATTGACAATAAATACATTCTTTGATATAGTGCATGAAGTTACAAAATATGTTGATACTTTGTAACAAAAAGTACCTATTATTCACTAGATCCTTTATGGTGCTCAGCAGAGAGCCTTGAGTGATTTCGACCCGATAACGAGACCTCAATCACAGAATAAACCTCGTCTCACGTTATCTCACCGCAAATACCCAAGCTTCTCTCATGAGCACCTACACTGAATTCAACTCCACCATCAATTTCATTGACCTGCCGCTCGAAGAGCGGATCGAGGTCATCATCGACGAAATGAGCCCGGTTGGCTTCCTCGCGCTGATCGAAATGCTCGACGGCGAAGCGGATACCAATCGCATCGCCCGCGCGATGTTCGAGCTTGGCATCAAGCTTGGCTTCCTCGCCGGCCACGAAGATGGGCACGCCTGTGCCGATTTGAGTGCTGACCCGGAGCCAGTAGGGCCAACACCCGGTTATCTGTAGTACGCATTCCGGGCCGGCCAGGCCCCCGATTAACCCGAAAGGGGGTGAAAATGGCCAAGGGATTCACGCGCCGTTGCGGCGCACCCCGTCCTTCTACGCCGCGGACTCCGGTTCTTGAGCGTTCGGATTGGTTGGTTGAGATTTGCTCGACCGGTGAAGTGCTGATCGTGACCGATCGGACCTACATCGAGATGAGTACCGAGCTCAACCAGACCCATCCGGGGGACTGGGATCTGTGGGATCGCGAGTAGCGACCCGCGGCGCTCTAGTGGAGCGTGGCAACAGAAGTGAGGCGGCGATAAAAAAGAAGCCAAATCACACCACTCGAGTATGGCGCTCGTACAAAAGCCCGTAATTCCCAGGGGAAGTACCTGGGGGCTGGAGAGAACCGGTCGTCACCAAACTCCGACAAGAAAGTCGAAAAAATCGAGCCAGTGAGAGGTGGCTCTAAGCGCTTGGCGCAGCTCACAACCCCCATTGGGGCAGCTATAAGCTGCTCCAGGGGAGCAGTCCGAGGATGTGTGTCCTCGCTGATGAGTCCAAAAGGACGAAACTGTCACTTTGATTATCGATCCAGATCATCACAAGCGCTCCCACGCTGGTAATTTAATACATCTTAGAGCGTATGAGTGAGTGCTTGTGATGCGTGATCGATGAAAAGATTTGTATCTTGAAGTATGGGAGCCTTGTGCTTCCAGCGCGCGGTCTTCATTCGAGGAATATGGCCCCGCGCTGGGAGTATCAAAAGCTCCACAAGACCACTGGATGGGTAAAATCTAGCAGTTGAGGTGTCGCATGCGAAATGACGTGCATGCGAGTTAATTGCCTTGGCTGTTAGTGAGAGATGCGCCGGGCTGCCTTCCGCGAGGAAGCCAGCAGCCACCGAAGAGTTCACGTCACTTCGGGTAACGTCGAGAGACGTCGGAATAAAAAAGGCATCGAGGGAAAGTTCATCCTTAAATGCTGATCAGTGCCCTCGGGTCTGTGGGCCGGAAGCCCACAGGTTCTTTCACGCTGACCAGTAAGTTCGCCCACGAGCCGTGACTGAGTCGCGGATAAGGCAGAGGGAAAGGTGAATCCCAGGGTGGCGAACTCGTGCGTCAACCAAAATCACCCCTGCCTAAACCCCATCCCAGGGGCATGGCCACCGCGTAGCTACCGAAAGGTCGGAAAATGGCATGGGTTTAAGGCACCCTGAGGAGAGGCCGAGGCCTCCAGAGCTCCTCGAAGCCGACACTTCTTTGCTACGGAGATGTCGTGCAGCCGAATACCCTCACGGGCTCCTTTGGGGCTCGTGAGGTCCCAACCAGAGCGCTTGAATTGGTTTCAAGCCTTGTGGCTGGGATTTTGCATAAAATCCTGAACCTTGTTAATCAATTCATTGCGAAACCACTCGGTAATTCACTCAGCTTATCAGAGTATTGTAGGTATACAAAAACAGTATCTTGGTAAGCTGGGCGAATACCCAGACAGCATGAGGTGGTACTCATGCGAACCCCTGTGAAGTTGAACTGATACGCTTGCAATCCCGTAAGCCCAGTTTGATGGAGGGAACGTTGGTTGAGAAGGGAGGATAACCATCAACCAACTACTCGTCAACTGTGGGCACCCCCTGTCGGGGGCAGCCGCAGCTGAGCTCGATACTCCTGCCCTGGGAGTAAAGATTCGTCGTGAGGCGGATCGTCAAGACTTCCCCCTCCCGCGAAGGCGAGGAGGGGAGGTGGCTGTAAGTCATATGCGAAAGCGGAGTGACGTCCGTCGTAGTATATGCGTGTCATCTTCCATGCTTGGCGGAAGGGACTCGGGTGGAGGTGCTATCAACACCTTTTCCCGACGAGAGGGCAGTCTCAGCAGAAAGGAGCCACCAGCTCCCGTTGTTGAGAACGAACCCGAAAACGTCCTTCGGGACAAACCCCAGGGGCCGATTGGTTTCGACACGGATGAACAGATAATGTTTGCGACCCGTCTTGCTCAGAGACGTAAAACAGGGCACCAAAATAAACGCCGCCTGATAAGCACGTTTATTGTCACTCACGCAAGTGAGAAGGACGGGGTCAAACTACCACAAGCCTGGCAACAGAAGTGGAAGTGACAGTAGGAAAGACTGCTGACTACTAGCAAAGACTGGTTGACGATTCGGAAAGACGATTCGGTCTGGCGACCTATCGCCCCAGCAGCCGAAAGCTGAAATATAGGAATGGTCGTAGCAAGCGTTATGCTGCTTTCGCGGACGGGGGTTCGATTCCCCCCGGCTCCACACTCGCCACCACGGTCTATAGATCGTGGTGGCCCCACCAGAGTTCATAATTATTTTTGTGGATTGTGGTGGGGAAATGCCCCAACAGGTTGACGCACACCTGACTTCTCCTTGGAGGAAAAATGCGTAACAAGTTGCTCCTGTCCATCATCGCCGCCGGGCTCTTTGTCGCGGGCTGTACTTCCGGCACGATTCCGGCCGAGAAGCTCGAGAGCACCTACGCGTGCTCATATGAGCTGAAGCTAACGCACGATGCTCGTATCGTGCGCTTCGTCGTCGATGACACCCTGCCCGCCGAGGTCCGGTCCAGTTACTGGTCCAAGGGATCGCAGGCCGAGTGGGGACGTCTTATCGAGAAGAGGACGGGCCGTACCGCCCCCTTCAAGAAGGGTGACGTCTTGCAGATCCCCGCCAAGTGCGGGACGCAGGGCGCCAAACCCACCGCCACGCAGTAACGAACAAGCCCCCACGAGCAATCGTGGGGGCTTCATTCATTTGCTAAATAAAAATACCCATCCTATGAAGGGTGGGCGGGATGAGCCGATGCAGGATCGCTAGCTGAAATCGAACTCATAACCGAGGAGCTTCATGTGCTCATCGAGGACGGCCAGATAGACTGGGCTGATCGCGGAGGGGCTCTTGATCTTGGAGCGCTGTTCGATCAGATCCGCAACACCAGCGAGGCGATTACGCCTCAGGATTGTCAGGATGCACGAAAGTGCTGCAGTCATTTGCACGGAGACTCCTTCCTGAAGTAGGTGCGGATATTGCGCTCGTGATTCTACTGAAAAATACATGCAAAGTCAATATCTATGGGCTTGTTTAATGGGCAAATACCTGCTATACTAGCCCTCGAACATGCGTCTCGCATTAGCTCGCGGCAACACCATACTCTATGCGCCGCAGTCTTTATCGCACTCTGTAGCGACACACATTTGAAGCGGGACACGTGGTAAATACCATTAAGCAAAATAAGGAGCCAGACCAATGGCTGTACCAAAGAAACGCACCAGCAAAGCAACCAAGGGGCAGCGTCGTAGCCACCACGCAGCGACTCCAGCTCAACTGATGACCGAACCAGAGTCAGGTCTCGTCGTACCACGTCGTTTGTGGCGCGCGGCCAAAGAAGGACTCGCCAGAATCGGTTCAAAGCGTTAGAATATAAAGTAAGTTCACATTAAAAATCAATGTCCTCAAACCGTCACCTCGCCCGCATCATTGCCCTCCAGAGTCTGTATGAGTACGAATTTCGTACCCATGCTGATGTTGAAGGTCTTACGACCGACATCAAGGAGATTCTCGAACGCAATCTGACTGTCTACCAAGACACGATGCAGGAGACTGACTTCGTACGCGACCTTGTCGAAGGCACGATGGCAAACATCGATGAAGCTGACAAGATGATCGAACCCGCTGCTCCTGAGTGGCCAATCGATCAGATAGCTAAGATGGATCTCACGATTCTCCGTCTCGCGATCTACGAGCTCATGATCAAGCGAGAGGTTCCACCAAAGGTTGTAATTAACGAAGCGGTGGAGCTGGCCAAGAGTTTTGGTGGTGAAAATTCGTCGAAGTTCATCAACGGAGTCCTGGGGACAATCTATAGGCAGAGTGAATTCTATGACCCAAGCGAAGACCACAAAGTCCAGCGAGAGCGCAGTAGCGGCACAGACCGGGCCAAATCGCACAGCGCCACGCCGACGTCGCAAGCACAACGGGCGACCGGCAGCGAGAAGTCACCAGACTCGTCGCCGGAATCAACCGACGATGGCCAGTCAGACAGTGCAGGCACCGGCGAAGACCAGCTCGAATCAGCAGGTACGTCAGACCAGCCATCCGCACCAGTCGACCAAGACTAATCATAATCCGCAGCGACGCAACAATAATCGTCGTCGTAATAACAAGGCTGTCCGAGAATACTCGGCTGGCGGTTTGGTGTACCGCATGATGCCAACTGGTCTCGAATTCTTGCTCATCGAAGACCTCAAGGGGCGCTGGAGTGTGCCAAAGGGGCACGTCGAATCTGGAGAGACTCTGGAGCAGACAGCCTTACGTGAGATTGGAGAAGAGACTGGGCTGAAAAATACTCGCATTATCGACAAGCTTGATAAAGTACATTTCTTCTATCGCTTCGAGGGTCGTTTGATCTTTATGACGGCGTTTCATTTCTTGATTGAAGCCGTTGATCCCGATGAGCCGATTGTCGTCGAGGAGAGTGAAGGGATTGTCGATGCGCGGTGGTTTTCTACCGAAAATGCTGCGCAAGTGTTAGAGTATAAGAGCTTGAAGGAGCTACTCGAACGCTCTATGAATATCTTGAAGGAGATGGCGATCGTATGAGTATTACCTTGCGCGGGCAAGACGAAATCCAAAAAATACTGCAGGTAGAATTTGATAATGTTGATCTCTATCGTGAAGCGTTTACACACCGCAGCTATCTGAATGAGCATAAGAAGCACGACATTGCGCACAACGAGCGACTCGAGTTTCTGGGTGACGCCGTACTCGAGCTGGTGGTGACGGACTATCTGTATCGCAATTTTCCCAACCCAGAAGGTGAAATGACTGCTTGGCGAAGTGCACTCGTAAAGACTGAATCGCTAGCTGATGTCGCCGAGCGCCTACAGCTAGGTCAGTTCCTCATGATGAGTCGTGGTGAAGCCAAATCGGGTGGCCGCACGCGCGAAGCACTCCTGGCAAACATGGTAGAGGCGATTATTGGTGCTCTGTATCTTGATAAAGGGTACGATGCGGCTACCAAATTTATTAGTGATCACATCATTTCGGCATTAGACGGGATCCTGAAAGAAGGCAGCTGGATCGATGCGAAGAGTCGTTTCCAGGAATTGACTCAAGAGAAGGAAGGCATCACGCCACACTATGAGATGATTCGTGAAGAGGGCCCTGATCACGAGAAGATCTTCACGATCGGCGTGTATGTTGGCGAGCGGTTGTGTGGTGAGGGGCAAGGCAATAGTAAGCAGTCGGCTCAGCAGGCTGCTGCAACCGATGCACTCAAAGCATACAAACCCAAGCGGAAGTAGTTCTTTTGGCATGAATGACTCTCGAGAGCCAGTTAAACGAGATAGCGCAAATGAATCTGAAGCGCCCACAGAAGATGCTCATGCTCAACAATTACGTGAGGAGCTAAGAGCTATTAGGGATGCGCAACAACAGGGTGAGGTGACTGAGTCTGAGCAGGCAGGAGATCGGTTGCGGGTAGTCGAAGGTACTACGAAGCCAGAAGCCGGCGTATTAAAGCCGGGCGAAAAGTTTCGATTTCTTATTACTGCTGCAGTGCAGGCGAACCCAACTGAACTTGGTACCTTTTTGTACAATGGTGGTACGGAATTCCGAGGTAGTGATCGACCCGTGAACACAAGTTTAATTGACCAAGATCATACAGTAACGTTTGAAGGAAGAAATGGTTTTATTCTCGAACCACCAGAGGATCCGCATGATGTTGTCGCGGCACAGCCACATGACTTTGGCTCGAATGATCTGACGCGTCAGTCGATAGAGTATACGGGCGATGAATTGTTGGTTGCTACAGACCCTCTAGCTTACAACCATATAAACGTCGCCAGTGGCAAACTTTTGGGTGTTTTTATTCGGCAGCGAGAGACTGGTGAAGACCTTGGACGAGCTGAAGCTAATAGTGAGCTCAGGGCCTTTGCGCAGCAGTACGGTCTTCCGGTGGTTGAAATTCGTACACGCCCTGAAGAGTTACATGCAGGCCCTCCGACCGTTGAACAGCTACCAGCCAATGATGGTAATCGATTGTGGAAGATTAGGCTCCCAGAAGAGGGCGTGCAACGCGACATCGATGTTATTCAATTGAAGGCAGGTGAGCGGCCACGAGGCTTTGATCCTAATTCTGAGGGCTTCGATTTGCGAGTCCAGGAGATAGATGGCTATGGTGAATCACGCTTTGTGATGGAAGATATTCCAGTCTTGCGTGCGGTGTTGAGTCAACTAGAAGCATTATCGGAGGTTGCGGCTGATCAAACGCCGGCTGTGAATTTTGCACGCCAACGACTTGCGCAACAAATAGCTTCACTCGAAGCCCAAGCTACCAATCACTAGCATCTCGCATATCAATCACGCTATAATGCCATAAGAAGATTCGAAGTAGAATTTTTCATACGTATGGCAGAACACGAAAAAGACATTATTTATCTCGAACATGATGCCGAGGTCACGGAAGCCGTCGAGAAGCTCAAGGCGGCCGAGGGCGATACGGTACGCATTGTGGTGCCTGGACGCTCAGCGCTCCTGCAGTCGGTCGTCAATCTCAGACTTCTCAAGAAGGCTGCCCAATCGAAGAAAAAAGAACTCGTTTTAGTGACTACCGATCGTGCGGCAATGGCACTAGCCGGGAAGCTCGAAATCGCGATCGCTAAGAATGTACATTCTGCAGCACATGTGATTACCGGTGAGCCAGAGCCAACTCGCTCGCCACTTGCTGATGATAATTCTCCTAAGGAATCCGACGGCGATGACGGCCCGCCAGTGCATCATTTTGATAATGAAACAAGTAAGAAAAAGTCTGCCAAGAAGCAGCGTGGCGGAAAGATCCCGGACTACAATCGTTTTCAGCTCGCTATCTGGATCGGCTGTGCGGTAGTTGCGCTTATATTACTTGGCTGGTTATCGACTGCTTTCTTGCAGACTGCGACTGTCAAGGTGCAGGCGAATGCCGATAAGCAGTCTGTGGATACCAAGTTCACACTCTCGGCCACTGCCTCTGGTGCGACAACTGTGCAGGCTAAAGTGTTGGAGCTGCCGAAAGATTTGTCTCAAAGCTATTCAGCGACCGGGCAGATTGATAAGGGTACCAAGGCAACAGGCACACTGACGCTCAAGAATTGCGAAGATAGCGACCCACATTCATTGCCCGCAGGGAGCAAGCTCACCACAAGTGGAAAGACATTTGTTACCAATACTGCTGTGACGATTTCCGAAGGAAGCTTTTCGGGCGGTGGTACCGTATGTAACTCAGATACTACAACTGTGGGTGTGACGGCGGCCGAAAACGGAGATGGTTATAATTTCTCAGCAGCATCATTCGCTATCACGGCTTTAAGTGGCAAATTCACAGCCACCGGTACAACATCTGGTGGCGTCAGTAAGAAGGTTACGGTTGTCTCGCAGTCAGACATTGATAATGCCCAGAAGACGGCGATTGAAACCGCAAAAGCTGCAGCTCTGATCGAGCTTAAGGATAAGGCTCGCTCGAGCCAGAAGGTGTTTGACGATACATTTCAGACTGCAGTGACGAGCGCTACACCGAGCCAAGTTGCTGATACTGAAGCTAGTGGCGGGAATCTATCAATGAAGGTGAAGTTTACTGTCTATGCTGCTGAAACAACCGACCTAGAACAGCTTGTCAAAGATGCTCTCGCCAGCCAGCTCTCGAATGGCGCGGAAGTCCTGGATGCCGGACTCGATCAAGCAGAATTTGTACAAACTAAGGCCGACAAAGGTGATTATAGTTATGGCCTCAAGACCATAGCCTTCATTGGTCAGCCAATCGACAAGACAAAGCTCGCTCAACAAGTGGCAGGTAAGGATAAAAAAGAAGTATCCACTATCGCCAAGCAGTACCCGAATGTGACTGGTGCGACAGTGGACGCTTGGCCGTTGGTATCAAATATGCCGCTCAATGCTGGCAATATAAAGGTCGAGGTAGTGGTCACAAAATGAGTGGTGGCGAGCATGTGGGGGTGGCGCTCGACCAAGTATTTCTCGGTATTGATCCGGGCGAGAAACGAATCGGTATTGCGCTCAAGGCGGCCGGTCGAGCTCACGCTGAGCCTTTGCTGGTTATCGAGCGCGATGCAACGACAAATACACAGATCGCCAAGCTGGCGGACACATATAAGTGCGACACCTTGATCGTAGGCTTGCCGCGCAATAGCGATGGGAATGACACCGCCCAAACGAAGTGGGCGCGGGCGTTTGCTGGGGAGCTCGCGGATGCGACAGACTTGCATATCATCATGTACGACGAATTTGGTACGACCGAGCGGGCACGCCAGCGGCTTGGGGCGCGCACACGCGAACAGGAGAAAAAGATCTTGGATGCCTACGCTGCGGCAGTGCTTATCGAAGACTATATTGGGAGTTTAGTATGAGCTCGTCGCCTTCATCTTCGCCCCAACCTGTGATGAGGCCGAGCGGGCATGCGATCCAAACCGTTGAACGGACACGGGGTAGGCAGATCATGAAGCGGCTAATATTTGCTGGGCTTGTACTGTTATTAGTCGCGGTCATGAGCATTGGTGCGTGGTTTTCGTATAACCTCAATGTGGCGGTTGGCGGGGGACAATCGGGCTTGTTGACTATCCCGCAGAATGCGTCCATTACCTCCATAGCTAGACAGCTTAGAGAGGCTGGCTATATCCGTGACGAGACGGTTTTTGCGCTCTATGTCAAATTTGGTCCTGCGAGGGGTGCCTTGAAGCCAGGACCGTATCAGCTCAAACCATCGATGAATATGGTGCAAATTGTTGATTATCTCGCAGTAGGTAAAATCGCTACCAAGACATTTGTGGTTCGCGATGGTTTAACGATCGCGCAGACGGCCACCAGCTATGAATCGCAAGGGCTTGGTTCGGCACAAGAGTTTAAGGATGCTGTGGCGGCAGCGACATTGTCACCAAACGTCCAGGCGAAATTTGGTGCTCAGAAGACGCTGGAGGGGTTTTTGTTGGCAGACACCTATCAAGTTGTGATTAATGATCCGGCATCTACGGTCGTGCAGCGCATGCTCACAAACTTCGAAGCTAAGGCTATGCCACTTTTTTCGAAGCCGGCTCCGAACAAGTTAACCCCCTATCAAGTCCTCATACTCTCATCGATAGTTGAGAAAGAAGCCAGTCGAGATTCCGATCGTGCTGGCGTGGCGGGTGTCTTCTATAATCGCATTAGTCAGGGAATAAAGCTCGAAAGTGACGTGACGGTAATATATCTGACCGGGAGAATTGAACCAACTGCTGCGGATCTCGCAATTGATTCACCGTACAATACTCGCCGCTACCCGGGCTTGCCCCCCGGACCGATTGCCAGCCCATCGCTATCATCTATTAAGGCAACGCTTCAACCTACGCCGAGCGATTACCTATTCTTTATTGGTGGCAATGATGGCAATGTGTATTACGCACGAACGTATGCCGAGCACAATATCAATATCAAAAACCATCTGTAACAAGTATTTAAGCCGATAGTGCTTCAGCGGTGCGCAAATCAACGGTGATCACGCGGGAGCTCATGCGCGCATTGGCTGTCACGCCATAGAGTTCGTCTGCCTGCAACATAGTTTCGTGATTGTGTGTGATGACCAGAAGTTGCGCATGTCGAGCTAAGCCGCGCAAGATGTGAGTGAAAGCTAGTGTGTTTGCGTCGTCGAGAGGTGCGTCTACTTCGTCGAGGACAACAAATGGGCTCGGATTAACAGTGAGGATTGCGGCAAGCAGCGCGATTGCTGTCATCGCTTTTTCTCCACCCGATAGGCTAGCGAGGTGTTCGACGCGCTTGGAGGGTGGCTTAGCGACGATATTAATGCCGTAGCTATCATCATCTTGTGGCTCGAGTCTGAGCTCGGCAGTACCTCCTCCAAATAGCTCTTTGAAGTGTTTGGCAAATGCTGTATTGAGACGGGCAAAGTTTTTGTCGAATGTTTGGCGAATACGTTTTCCGAGCTCTTGAAGGATTTTTTGTAAGTCATCTGAGGCAGTTTCTAGATCGGCGGCTTGTGTTTCGATGGCCCGAATCCGCTCGGCCAGCTCATCATGTATTTCGGTGAGTGATGTATCAAGCTCGCCGATGAGTTCAAGTTCAGCTTCGAATCGGGAAATATCGGATGGGCTGTATGCTTGGGCTGCAGGACGTGGTTGAATTTTCCAGTGTGTGGCGGTTTTGGCACGCTGGCGTAATTCTTGGTGCAGATCATTGATTGCAGTATCGATTCGCGATAGGTCGAGTACTAACGTTGATAGTCGTGCTCTCAGGGTCTCACTTTGCCTAGCAAGGGTAAGCTGTTGGTCGGTCTGGCGTTGGCTGGAGAGAGTTGAGAGCTCTTCGCGCAGGGTGGTTGCTTCTACATCGAGCTCGCTGCGTTTTTTTATGAGCGCACGTATGTTCTTTTTGAGGGTCGCTAGCTGTTTGCCCGGCTGGTTCAGGGCCTCGGCTTTTGTGATTCGGGCAGTCAGCTCGGCGAGTAATTTTTCGCTCGCGTTGATGTCAAGTTCGAGTGATCGAATCTTGATAATGACAGTAGTTTGGCGCTCCACGACATCTTCTCGCTTGGTGAGCTCACGAGCGATTTGCTGTTGGGCGCGTCCAATTTCACCAGGTAGTTGGCTCATGTCAGCTTCGCTGGCGAGCTTCACCATGCGTATGAGTTTGTGGAGTACGATGCGTAGTTGTGCGGCGTCTGGAGCTTGTGCCTCGTCTTTGTTGAGTTGCGTATAGAGCGTGCGCGCCAGGCCAAGTGCCTGTTTGAGGTATCCGTTTCGTTGATTCTTCACAAGCTTTTGTCGCAATGTGGTGAGCGTAGCATTCAGCTTGACGACCTGTGCATTGAAGCCGGCAATCTGTTGTTCGAGACTATTGTTTTGCGCCGTAAGCTCAGTGAGGTATTGATGGTACTTTTCGAGCTTTGCTTGCTCGGTGGCGTACTCGCGTTTGAGCTGGGATGGCCTGTCATTTTGAATAGTTTGTTCTTCTTGCACACGTAGTTCCGCCTCGCGCGCTGCTAACTCATCCGAAAGTGCATTGCGCGATTCGTCGATTGCGGTGAGGCGCGCGACGATTGCTTCGTGTCGACGATTGGCTTGCTGATCGGTTTTTGCAAGAGCGCGGATATCAGTCTCGGTCGACTTGAGTTGCGCAGTGATGGTGGACCGATCGGTCATTAATTGCTTTTTATGTGACTCATAACCATCGATTTGTGATTGAATGCGATTTTGTTCGCGGTGTAGCCAATCGGCTCGAGCCTCGATGAGTTTTTTTTCGATCTCGCGCTTTCGTTCAAGACGTTTGACCTGCTCGGCAAGTTGATTTTTCTCAGGATAAAGAGTCTGAATTTGCAGGCGGAGCTGCTCGGCTTGTTCACGAGCGCGCATGAGCTTGCGCGTGGTATCTGTGCGCTCGAGTTCAAAGGCCCGAATACCACTTGCCTCTTCAAACAATAGCTTTCGCTCGGCCGGGGTGGCGATAATGAGCGAATCAATCATGCCTTGACCAATAACAGTGTAGCTTGCCGTACCAAAGCCCACCTGTGCAAGAATGCGCTGAAGGTCTTTGACTCGGACGATGCGTTCACCAATGCGATACTCACTCTCGCCCGAACGATAGAGTCGACGGCTAATTGTCAGCTCAGATATACCAAGTTCAGTGTCGCGCGGCTTGCCTTCGAGAGTCAGAATGACTTCGGCCATACTCGACTTAGCCTTCCCGCCATCGGCGCCGGCATAAATGAGCTCCTCAGTCTTACGAGCACGAAGATCACGGGCATTTTGACTGCCGAGCACCCAACGAATCGCCTCGGCAATATTCGACTTGCCGGAACCATTCGGGCCAACAATTGCAGAAATCCCAGGTTTGAAGTCTAGCTTGACGCGACTCCCAAAAGACTTAAATCCAGCAATCTCCAGACGGCGCAGATACATAGTGCGCGCTTTTCCTCCAAAATACTCTTATGTCTATCTTACGGGCTTGAGACTACTTCGACAAATGTATTGTAGGGTGAGAATACATTTGTCGAAGTAATGGGTTGACAAAAGGGCATCATTGCAGCTAGAATAAGGAGTCTTTTGATAACTGGCGTATAGGTCAGTTTTTGATACCACATCAGATTAGATCGGTATCGTTATGATTCTAAAGAAAGGAAATGATTCATACATGCTCGTAATTCGTTTGGCACGCGGTGGCCGCAATAAATATGCAACCTACCGCATCGTCGCTGCTGAAAAACGCTTTGCTCCAACGGGCAAATATGTTGAAGTACTAGGTCGTTATAATCCACATACCAAAGAGCTGGTTCTCGATAAGGAAGGCATTCAGAAGCGTGTAGGTCATGGTGCGCAGCCATCAAACTCAGTACTCAAGCTGATGCAGCGTGAAGGCATGGAACTGCCAAAGTGGGCTAAAGTTGCCACCAAAGATCGCAAGCCAAAGAAAGAACCAGAAGTTACTGAAGAAGCAGTAGCGGAAGTTGTAGCAGACAATATTCCAAATCAAGAAGCCCCAGCAGATCCGGATCAGGCTGCACAAGCTAGTGGTGAAGCTCAAGAAGCTGCTGCCGAAGCTGCTGAAGCCGCCAGCAAAGAATAGCCCTTGCAAATCTGCCCCAAAAGCGCCTATCTGGGCGCTTTTTGTTTATACGTCATTCGCGTACAATATGAATGAACGGGCGGCCACAACCTACTAAGACACCGTCCCGGAGAAGGAGCAGATATGGCAGTAGAGCAAGATCAGCAATTTATTGAATATGTAGTGAAAAACCTCGTCGATAATCCAGATGATGTGCAGCTCGAGAGGACCGTAGATGATCGAGGCGTACTTCTCAAGCTCTCAGTTCATCCAGATGATATGGGTAAGATTATTGGCAAGGCCGGCTCGACAGCAAAAGCGATTCGCACGCTCTTGCGGGTTGTTGGAGCCAAGACAGATGAACGCCTCAATCTCAAGATCGTTGATAGAGATGGCGGGGACGGCGAAGAGCCAGCTCGCGAGCAGTCTGAGGATGCCCAGAGCGCTCAGGCAGAAGAAAGCCCTGCCGAGCAGAGTATTTCAGAAGTGGACACCGATGCAATTAAGGCAAAAGCTCGTGAGGGTCTTGAAGATCTAGATATGGACATTTAAGCATAAGTACTTTATAGTCGTTGTAGACATAAACATTGCTGCTAAAAAAGTAAAAGAGTCCTGACTGGTGGGGTCAGGACTCTTGCTTTTGCGCACCCAGTTGGAGTGCGGTATCGATGCGAATCGATGAGCAAGTAATGGGTAGCAATAGTGTCGGCGCTTCAGCTGCCCGAGCTACAGTGCTACCACCGTATATCACCACCCTTTCCGTACTTGATACATTTGCCGATAAATATCGTCAAGATTATGTAGGCGGTCATGACGAACGCGATCTTCAACCAAGGTTCCATGCCTATTCCCCCAGATATAGACTATTTACATTAAGTATCATATAATTATCTGATATTGTCAAATCATTGATCAATATTGTAAATCTATGAAAATCCAGATAATCACATTCTTTCCAGAAGTAGTTGCAGCCACGCTTGATCACTCTATGCTCCACAAGGCAAGTGAGATTGGTGTGGTTGAGTTTGAGTATGTCGATTTGCGAGCATTTGGTATCGGTCCGCGCAAGCAAGTAGATGACACGCCGTACGGTGGAGGGGCGGGCATGCTTTTGAAGCCAGAGCCAGTTTTCGCGGCGGTAGAGCAGTGCAAACAGTCTAATCCAGAGGCATTAGTGCTGATGATGACACCGCGCGGGAAACAATATAAGCAAGTTGATGCTAAGCGGCTTAGTCGGTCGGCTGGCTTGATTATTCTCTGCGGTCACTATGAAGGATTTGATGAGCGTATCCTTTCGATCGTTGATGAGGAAATCTCGATCGGTGATTTTGTACTGACAGGTGGCGAGATACCGGCCATGACGGTTGTAGACAGCGTTGTACGACTGCTCCCAGGGGTATTGGGTGATGCGCGTTCCAGTGAAGAAGAAAGCTTCTCGCAAGGGATGCTCGAATATGCCCAGTACACACGCCCTCAGGAGTTTCGGGGTATGAAGGTACCAGATGAGTTGCTCGGCGGGAATCATGCTGTCATTCGTGGTTGGCGACGTGACGATTCTGTCAAAAAAACACAGCAGAATCGACCTGATCTGACGGAATTATGAAGAAATATTGATAATTTTACATAAAGTCCGTCAAAAAGTATTGACAGATGAGCGCTTATGCTTATATGATAGGAGTCAATACTATTAACCATAGGAGACGGCCCATGACTATCACGACTTCACAGCACACTATTGCTCGAATTCGATCTGCGTGCATTTCTGGCGAGCTGGCCTCTATGGTTAGCGGCGCACAAGCGCACACCATCTCTCAGTAAGTTTTATATCTATTGCACTTTTGGTAGTGACCCTCACTGTGTCACAGTCTATCTTTCATATTCCTTGGTAATTTCAGTAGCGTCATGTAGGAGGTTTTGACCATTTCTGACGCGGTGCAGATGCATACGCACCGCCTTGGAGCTGGTCTGGATTCATTCCGGCAGTTCCGAAACTACACAATTCGTTCGTGATCCGCACATCGAGATTGCGGAGAAAGAAGGGAACAGTGTTCCGAGAGTATCGACGATTGTATCGAGCAATGTCTCGATATGACGAGTGCCGACAGATGCAGCCCGATATTCGCAAGAATATCAAGCTGACATTGCTATGGATGGCATCTGGTGAAATGATGCTCCTTTTTCAGGCATACCCGATCAAACTTTACATTGATCGGGGGCTGAAGGATGCAGATAATCTTGGCACTTGGACACTGGTTGTGGGGCTGGCCGTGCTGGCTGCACACCTGCTCGAAGAGGGCATTGATCAGCTAGTGACACGCTTTCGATTTCGGGCTTTGTGGGGAAACTACAAGCTCATCAACGTGCTTGGGGCTAAGCATCTCCTGCGTCTTGGAGCCAGCTTCCACACCAACAGTTCGTCAGGTGAGAAGGATTCTATCGTAGCGCGCAATCACAAAAAGATTGATGTGCTCACGGACCAGCTCGTCTTTAATACCGGACCGTTGTGCTTTCGCATTTGCGCCATCCTGCTCTTTAGCTTCTCGGCTGATTGGCGGGCTGGCATTCTAGCGATAGCGTCTGTTGTGAGTTATCTGCTGGTACTTCGGTACTCGCAGGGCTTGAGTTGGCCGCATTTCTTGGAATTTCGCGAGCAGTTTAAGGCGATCGAGATTTCAGAAGGGGAGTTGTCTCACCATGCATTGACGATTGACGAACAAGGACTGGTCAAAGACTTCTCCGATAATCATGCGTCGAAGATGCAGGGTCTGTATGACGCAGAGTTGATCGCCGTGCCGCGCTGGCGCCGCCATATGGGCTTGCAGTTTATCTGCTTGGCCTTCTTGCGCGCGTGCTACTATCCGCTGGCGTATATCGCTTGGCGGGATGGCGTTTCGGTAGGTACTTTGATCCTGTTGTCCGGCATCTTGGAGCGCATGTGGAGCAACCTCGGTCGTTTCCACGAGCTCCAGCGCACGATGCGCGAAGGGGTTCCGGCCCTGACTGAAATGGCGGATCTCCTCGAGCTCCAGCCAGCTGTAGAGACGACCCAATCTCCACGGACCATCACATGCCCGCGAGGTGAGATAGTTTTTTCGAGCGTCTCATTCTCCTACGGGAATGGTGGTCTGACTGCATTGTCAGACATAAACTTCAGGATTCACCCTGGCGAGATGATCGCACTGATTGGTGCATCTGGTGGTGGAAAATCGACCATTGCCCGTCTGGCGATGCGGCTATATGATCCCACCGCTGGGTCAATTACCTTCGATGGCATTGATCTGCGCGAACTATGCCCTCAGTACTTGAGGCGTTCGCTAATCGGCTATGTCGCTCAAGACAATGTTCTTTTTGATCGTTCGATCGGAGAGAACATCAAGATCGGCAACCCCTCAGCATCGTGCGAGGATATGAAGCTAGCTGCCAAGTCGGCCGCAATCGCTGAGTACATTGAATCGCTTCCAGAAGGCTACGATACGTTGGTTGGCGAGCGCGGCGTCAAGCTGAGTGGCGGTCAGAGACAACGCTTGGCTTTGGCTCGCGCGTTAATCAAGAACCCAGTGCTACTAGTTCTTGATGAACCGACCAGTGCTCTTGATGCTGAGAGTCAGGATTTGGTCAAGGATACGCTGCGCGAACTAGCAGATCGACGGGTTTCGACGCTCATCATTGCTCATCGCATGTCGACCATCGAGCCCGCTGATCGGATTATTTCGCTGGACAGTGGTTCAATTGAGTTCATCGGAACTGTCGCAGAGCATGAAGCTCACGACGGAATCTACATGGATCTCAAGCGTCGCGAAGGATTGTGATTTTACCTCGGCACACATGTTGTGCCGGGCTTTCTTTTTCAAGATAGTGGCTACCAACCAGCTGCGAAGCTCCGCCAGATGATGAATCCGCAAAACACGAGACCCAACATGACGAGCAGCCCTGCTTGCCAAGCCTTGACTCCTTCGGGAACAGGGAGCACCCGGTCAGCTTTGCCCGGTATATGAAAGCCTAGTTTTGACTTGCGTTTCATGTAAGTCTATTGTACTCCGCAGAAGTAGAGGAAGAACTGGAAGCAGCTTACTGTCTTACTGACGAGGGGAGAGGAAGCGGATTGGGTGCTGTTTTTTGCCTTGATCTGGTAGGTGTATGAGTCGAATACGTTGACTGGGGACTCTACAAACGATGTAGTTGTCGTGTTAATTGTATTCTTGCCTGGGCGTATGACATCATAACTCGTAGCGCCCGGTACTGCCGACCAGCTGAGCGTCAGCTTACAATTGTTCTTCCAGCTGCACGGTTCGAAGGACCATATGGCATAGTCGAGTGAGAAGTTTCTGAAAGTGGGTGCCGAAAGAGTCGTCGGTGTCTGTGTGGGCGGGATCGAGGTGGCAGCTGGAGGCGCCGTAGTTGGAGTCGGAGGTAGTGATGTTACGGTAGGGGGCACGCTAGTTGTGGTTGGTGGCACAGTCGTGGTAGTCGGAGGTACTGATGTTGTTGAAGGGGGATTGCTGGTAGCTCGGCTTGGGAATTCACCACAGGGCAGCAGATATCCTCCTCCTTCTGGTAATCCGAGTTTGTATTTTGCCACGTTGACACGGTATTTGCTGACGATCATACAATCTTTTATCGTTGTATACTCGGCGATCCAGACAGCTTTATTGGCATTCGTAAAGAGCTGTACGCCAGGATAATCTTTGCCATCTGCTCCTCGCATCCCACTGACCTGACTCGAGTCTGGTGCGTTCGTAATCGTGGTACATTCGGAGTATTGGATACATTCTTCTATCAGCGCCCAGTCAAAGTCATTTACAAGATCGTGGGCTTGCTCGAGATCGCCTTTGAGCCCAATACTCATGCCCGCTTCGTGTGCCCAGCTAGCCAATGCTCTATTGTAGGCGATTTGGTCTTGGTAGGTAATGCCGGCATGGCCATTCACGACCACATTATCGAATCCATTGTCGTTACTCCAGTTTGTAATTTCATCAGGCTCGATCCCGTCAAAGCCCTTTGACTTACAGGCATTAATGCGACTTTGCATGATGGGCTTGAGGGCTTCTATCTGACGAATATCAAGCCAGTATGAACCATCCCATCCATCGTCCACGTCCCCGATGAGGTCTATCGATTTATGGGCTGCTACACCGTTGTATGGGATGGGGGTAGTTCCCCAGGTATTTTTGCCTTCGGCTGACTGGGCGATGCGGTTTTTGTTTGGACCCCAAGTTCCCGGGAACAAATGAGCGTCTTTGCGATAGTCTTCGAACACGCCGGCATCGAAATAACAGATTACTTTTTTGCCCATAGTGTGTAATTTTGCCACATCTTCAGCGGTAGTGTATTCCATGTCTAGGTCAAGGACATCTGCGCCTCCGGGTACGGGATTGCCATTACTGTCTACGGTCCCCATGTCTTTTGGATTATTGAAGTTGATACGTCCGCCCAGTATCCACGAGAGTTTTAGTGGTTTATCAGCGGTAGGCTTCCAGTAGGTAGCCGTCGTGGCTGCTCTTGAGGAAATGAGTAGAAAGCCTAAGACAATGATTCCAAGAATCGCAGCGATTGCCGTGACGATGGGAAAGCCTTTGGATTTATAGATCTGACTCGCAAACATTTGTTTGCCCCCTCTCTTTCGGGTGCGTGATAGGGTGCTCGTGGTCGCCTTCGAGACTTTTTTGTAGGTATTTTTTTTCATTTTTGTTGATTATTTACATTGATTAGCATAAGTATATTCAAGCTCATTTTAACATATGGAGTAGTCATGTATAGTGATGAGGCGATCTAATTGAAAAATAGCTGAGAAATATACGATACATCACAAAAGTTCACTCAATGATGCACAAAAAGCCAATTCAACCATTCGAATATACGCTGCCAAATGAGCTGATCGCTCAGCGACCTCCGGCAGTGAGAGGTGCATCGAGCCTCTTAGTGCTGGATCGAGCCTCGGGGGACATGCAGGATAGGCGATATCGCGATTTGCCAGATTATGTTCGGCCGCAAGACGTTGTGGTGTTGAATGAAACCAAAGTAATCCCGGCCCGTCTCCATGCGGTCACTCAGTCTGGTGCACGCCGTGAACTATTTCTGACAGAGCGCCACCATGGCCCTATGCTAAGTCACGTGGGCCGCGCGATCTATAGGGGTAAGTTGCGAGCGGGGGATGTATTGCGGGTAGGTAAGGAGTCTATAGAAATCATCGAGATACTTGAAGATGGCGAAGCGCGCATCCGAGCCACTCTACCACTCGTAGTTTTGGCCGAGCGGGCAGGTGCCACTCCTTTGCCACCCTACATCAAACGCACGGCAGATAAAGCCGATGCAGAGAGGTATCAGACAGTCTTTGCACGACGCGAAGGTTCAGTGGCTGCACCAACTGCGTCACTCAATCTCACAAATGAGATTATGAATGAGATCAAGGATCGCGGTGCACAGATAGTGAAGCTCACATTACACGTGGGGCGCGGTACATTTATGCCAATTCGTACAGATTCTCTCGAGCAGCACGTCATGCACCGTGAATATTATTCGATGCCTGTTAGTACCTTGAGAGCAATTCGTCAGGCGCGCAAGTGTGGTGGTCGGGTCATTGCGGTTGGTACGACTGTCACGCGAGCGCTGGAGCATGCCGCGGCCAGCATCTTGGCTAATGAGGATACGTCGATTCGTGACGAGGCTGACACTTTTATATACCCGGGGTATAGGTTTCAGTTAGTCGATATGCTGCTTACAAACTTTCATGCACCTGATTCGACCGTTTTGCAGCTAGCAGCAGCTTTTGCAGGTCCTCAATTCCTTAAACGCGCATATGACCATGCTCTAGCGAGTGATTATCGTTTCTTGAGCTACGGCGACTCTATGTTGATTTTGTAATGGTTATATTTGCGGGAGTTTTTTTATCGATTTGTAGCCCTGCATAGTCGAAACAAGAGCTAGAACACACAGTGCGCCGAAGAGTAGTTGCCCAGCGAAAAACGTTAGTAGAGCGAAGAGAACTTGCAAGATTAGGAGTACGCGTAGGTAGCGGATGGCTTGGGCTGGACGCTTGGAGCGCATAAGTATGATCGACAGTATGATGAGAGGAATGGTAAACGCGAGCATAATCGCACCTGACAGGCGGACATCTGATGCGGTGAGACCTGTATCTGTCCCCGAGGATGCAATATAGCCATCGGGGTCGAGCATAAAATACAGCCCGCCTAGGCTATTAAAGCCTGCTATGGCAATCATAATCCAGCTGGCGATTCGGATTTCTTTGATGTGACCCATCGAAGGTATGGCAACTTGATCGACCGGGATAGGTGTATTGGGTGGTGGTACTGCCGAAGCCGCGCCTGTAGTTGCTGGGGGTGCAGGAGTTGTAGGGGGTGCAGGAGTTGTAGGGGGTGCAGGAGTTGTAGGGGGGATGGTTGGTTTGGCTGATACTGTTGTGGCAGTTGTCTGATTTGATGTCAGCGGCTTGCCACAATTGCCACAAAATGGAGCCTCAGCTTTGGTCGGCTGATGACAGTATGGGCAGATTACTTCTGATGCTTGGCTTCCTGCCGGCATGGGCACTTCCTTCATATTTGTTAGCATTGTAGCATGGCTAGGTCTTTTGTCCGCAGTACACGCAGTAGAGAGTGTGGTCAGGATTTGGCCGCCCGCATGAGCGACAAAAGTGATTGGTGCCGTCGGCGCTGAGCTGTAGCTCCTTGTCGTGTTGTTGAGCGTACCGGTATAGCTTGAACACACCAAGGTTGAGCGATATTCCTAAGACTACCGATGCAATGGTAAATGGTCCCAGTCGTGAGAATACGCCGAAGTCATAGAGGCCATGGAGAATGATGGCAGTCAGTAAGCCTACCACTACCATCCATGTTCCGCGCCCAGTGACCTTGCGTCTAGCTAGAAAGAATCCAAACCACATTGCGAATCCTATGTGTAGAAATGGCGTAAAGATAATGCGGGCTAGACCAGTACTAGCACCATCGGACAGGGTGTAGAGAATGTTTTCTATAAGTGCAAACATGACACTACTCATGCCGAAATAAAAAATGCCATCCGTCATTTCGTTGAAGTATGGTTTTTTGTAGAGCCATAGTGCCAGCGGAATAGATTTGGCGAGCTCTTCGACGATGCCGATAATCATCGAGGCAATAAATACCGACTGGATTGGTGCCGTACCATCTCTGAGGCTGACAAAAGCATCGTCTGATTGAATCGGATGTGTAACAAACACGATGACGATTGCCAGCAGGCCAAAAAGCAGCGAGGCTCGGACTGCACCTCGTGGCTCTTTTGATCCGCGATCATGAATAATCACATAGCGAATAAACCATGTTGCCGCGAGAATTTGGCCCGTAATGATCAAAAGATAAGGTAGCATATGTATTTATGCTGGCTGTTCCGGGAGAGACTGTCAAGACGCTTAACCTTGTAGTTGCGTATGAATATGCCATAATACGTTAGTTCTTGTTCCTTACTACAAACGAGGTGGCCGTGAGTGCTTCTGATCTGAACAAGATGAGTCCTGATCAACTGCGACAGAAGATTCGAAGCTTTGATTGGCCAGAGATCTTTCGGATCTTTTCAACCATGGTTACGCCACACATCCAGGCACAGGAGTTGTTTGAGGAGCTGCCATATGACTCGTCGAGTGCATTGCATGACCTGACACAAGTGAGTTACCCACCCAAGCCCAGTTCCCTGAGAGATGTGAGGGCATTAGCTGGATTGGCGACACCAAATCGCGAGCCTCTGATCACACGAGTGTTTTCTGACCGCCCGGATCAGCTCAACGAGCTGTATAATCACGCTCGAGATGATCGGCCGGTGGCAATCTTCATGGCGCATGACGACATCACCGATATCGGTCGCGTGCTGCCAGAAGTGTTGGTCGCACTCTGCGAATATCACGCAGATCTGGCGGTGGGTGAGGCGACTCGAGGAAGTGATACGTGGGAGCAGGCGGCCGAGCGCATGTATCAGGTACTTTGTCACAAGTTTCACATCATCTTGGCTGGTACCTTGCGATTGGTTGGTGCACTTGGCTTCCCTGTCGCAGACTTGCTGGCAAATATCGGCTGGGTGCACTTCAGCTTCCCGATCACAGAATCGACTCGTGAATCTGAGTTGCCGGTTGAGCTCATGCGAGTTTCCAATCGCCTGATGCGCATGGAGCTCGAGGAGATGCTGCGCAATCACGGCGGCATTGTTGGTCTGGCCGGCCCTGGTTCGGTCGATAAGCGGCAGCCGCTTCATCAGTTGACGAGCTGGTTGCAGCACATTCCTGACCGCTATCGTGATCGGTACCGTGTCACGAGGCACGTGCAGCCGATTCATGCCGGAACGGCTGACCTAATCAAGGACATGTATGTTCTGCCGGTTGCGGCTAAGGTCACCGGTGCGTCGCCATTCGTGCAGACTGGCCGGCTCCAGCGCGTGCGGCATCTCGATGACCTCCATCAGATCATGGAATGGATCGCTGACACCTGCACGCGTTGTAGCTTCGAGATTACTGTCTATCATCGTGATCCGCAGCGTTGGCGATCGGCGCTTCTGCGTTGGCGTCGCGACGGACGCGAATAGTCTTCTAAGACCATCTGGGCTTATATGTTCAGGTGGTTTTTCTTATGCTTGAGAAGTGTGTGCTTGGATTGTAGAATCATACAGATTTCTTGTTCGAAAACTAGAAAGGCACCTATGATGAAATTCAGACGTAGATACACAGCCACAGTGTGTGGCCACAGGACTCGTTCTGAAGGCAAAGTTTCCGCTTACGGAGAAACGATTACGACGAGAATGCCCATTCGAGACGGCAAAGTTGCTTTTTGCCTGAATTGCTTAGGAGAGATGGCGATCCGCTGTGCCTGGTGCGGGGCAGTCATATTTATCGGCGATCCTGTCACTCTGTATATCAAGCCGTCAGAAATGGAATTGGGTGCAGACACAGTGGCATACGGGTCTGACCCGGTTTGTGTCGTTGGGTGTCTTGGATGGGACTGTGCTTCGACTGGTGCGGATCGCACTGGGTTTTGGATGCCACATGAGATTGAGCGGTGTGGGTATGTGCATCGGGTGCTGTCTCCTCTCGAGCAAGCCATGATGACCGGTGATATGTGTTGATCGAAGATGTATCAGATATTACTTCTGCAACACCACTGCACTAATGTTGGCCGCCCTGGATCATCTAGGGCGGCAATTTTTATTGCTTATGCTACAATCATAATGATAAACGAGCGAGTTGTAATGCAGTCGCAAGACCTCTTTCAGTACGGGTGGATAGGGTACGGCTTCGTGGTTTCTTTCTTACTCTTCACGCTTGTTTGGGCGATTGTTCCAGCCAAAATTGTCATACGTTTGACGAAAGCAGAGGGCAAGTCACGACGTATGCAATTTTGGATAGCGTATCTTATCGGCGCAGTGGGTTTTTTGGCATTGGCTGGACTTGGTGTGTCGCTCGCTTTGCAGCAGATGTTTTTGTAGACAGATATTTGACAATGGGGCGTACAATACATACATAAGCAATTCGCTTTGTTCTTTGCATACGAGAGGGGGCGATGATGAAACGAAAGCAGCCTCATGTCGTCAGGCCTGTTTCGGGTGTGCGCGTGGTGATCATAGCGGGTACGTTTGTATCGGCTGCAGCAGCTCGCGTCTATGAGCCTTTGGCGGACGTGTTTCGGCGTCGAGACTATGCAGTCAAGATTCTGACAATTCCGCGCCTCGGTTTGGGCAGCCTTGATGATGCGGCGAATCGTTTGGATGAAGCAATATTCTCAGAGGACGATGCACAATTGATTCTGGTAGGGCATAGTCAGGGCGGTGTACATACACTCGATCTCGCGGGTCGTCATCCTGACCGTGTGGTGGCGGTGTTTAATTTCGCCACACCCCATCATGGTACGCGCTTGGCAAGCCTAGGACATTGGGTAAGCTGGGTGCCGGCTATCCGCGGTATGGAAGCTCATTCGCGGCATCTGCACAACCTGCGCGGGGTGAGGGAGTTTGAGGAAGAAAATATCCATTCGCTCTACACGATCTTCGATCAGCTGGTGGTGCCGTGGTTTGCGTCAACAATGTATGGCGCGAAGAATGTCGTCCTCGCGCCTGCAATTCTACATCGACTGTTGAGTCGAGCGGGGTTTCGTCGAAGTGAAGGGGTGGAGCTGATCCATGGCTATGCCGAGCATTTGTTTGTCATCTGGCATCGGCAGTTTCATGATTATATCGGGCAACAGCTCGATCGGCTGGATGGCCAGCAATTGGAGTTAGTTGGATAAGGCGCACCAATTCCTTCCACCCTCAATGGTCGTTTTTTACCCTGCGTTATGCAGGGCTTTTTACTGCTTGTCTGTGGGGATTATCACAAAAGAGCAAAGGCTATAAGATATGACATTGATATTTATCAAGCCAGTAGTGATTGCAGGCCAAATGAGTCGCTAGCTCAGTAGGTGTTAAAATTAGCTTCGATAGTTGGCCAGAGGCTCTCAAGCTTATTAAATGGTACCGCGTCCTGGTAGTAGTACCACCAGAAGTATCCACCGACATAGCGATTACCAAGCGATGCCTTGAGTGCATTATGCATACCGTAATAACGGTTAGCGAGCGCCTGTTTCTCACTTAGGCTTGGATTGGTAGGGAGGCCGTCATCCTTGCCTTGGGCACCAATTTCACCCATACCGATCTTCGCATTGGGGAATATAGATTTCATTTTGCTAAATATGGCGATAAACTGCTCGTTAGTAGGCTTAGCGCGTGGCGAACAAGCGGTTTCGTAAAAGCTTAGGAAGATGTAGTCAGTTCCATTTCTAATTTCTAGTGGAATAGAATTTGCGAATGATTCGGTATCTTCCCAGGAATAAGAATAGCAATCATTGCTAGGCCAAAAATTAAGCGTAATGGCAGATTTAAGGTTGAGGCTAGCGTTATCTTTTTCAACCACATCATAGGCTGCCTGGAGTTTAGGAAGAATTGTGGATGGGGTACCGACCCATTCGCCGTTAAGCTCATTGCCAATCTCATAAATATCTATGGTGTTTTTGTAGGTATTCACGAAACTTGCAGTTCGAGCCCTGTAGTTGGCGACACTTATAGATTTGAGGCTGGTAGAATCCAGAATTTCCCCCATTATATAGCTGGTTCTGCGTAGGCTATCTACTGCTACAGTGTAGTCAGGCGCAGTTGTTTTATTCTGGAATACAATTCGCGTAATTGGACGTTTACTATGCTTGGTGAGCGAAGCATTAAGAGCGCTAAGATTATCAATTGTCTCTGTAGTAACTCCATAAAGTGTGTCTGGGATGACTCTTCCAGGGGTGGTTGAAAAACCAGGACTAGGCGGTGGTTGTGAGGTAGTAGTGGTTTGGTCTTTAAAAATAATGTAGCTTCCACCAGATGCAGTCGTATCGGCGATGACGCCAATATTGCCACTCCTAGAGCCGCCTTCGGCCTCAATTTTTTGTGGTCCAGTTGATGCCCGACTGGTCAGTAGTGTGATGATACCGACTGCCGCAACCGCCAAGCCGGCGATAGCTGGTAGTAACCTATTTCTTGACATATTCTTTAAGGGATTGTGAGTGGATAACAATCTTGATTTAGATCTTGGCTTTGGTTTATGTCGAGTAATTTTTGGCATGATGATATGAAACCTATTTACATTAGCGATTGACTATCAATATAGTCAATCTTAAGTAAGAACACAAGCTTTATGCCGATATCATAAAGACACCACTATTATCATAGGTACTTGTACTTATCGATGAAAACTTATATTCTACAAACATAAACTTTATAAAAGGGCAGACTAGTTATGCATATAGAAGAGATAAGAATCAGAGGTAAAGTTATACTGGCCGGCATACTAGCTGTTACGATATTGACCACCTTTACAGCCCTGTCTGGGTCGGCACAAGCGGCGGCTTGTGCGCCGGCAAATGGGCTTGGCTCAGTTACGCAAACGAGTGTTACTGTCAATGCTGCTGGTGTCCACAATGTATGGGTGCGTATGCGTGCTGGTGATGCTCTGGCAAATAGTGTTGGTGTTGAGGTGACTCCATCGGGTGGAGCACCGAGCTGTTTAGTTGCTTCCAGTCAGAATATAACTGATTGGGAGTGGCGCAATGTAGGTAGCATCACGGTTACTAAGACTGGCAATACAATCAGGCTGGTTGGGCTAGCTGCCAATGTAAAAGTAGATCGGGTAATACTTGTTTCGGCTAGTAGTAGTAATTGTATTCCTAGTAATAGTCGGGATACCACCAAGAGTCCCATTGAAGAACCTGGTGATAATTGCATAGCAGCAACTTCACCACCTACCGCAACCATTACCTCAACTCCACCACCTACCGCAACCATTACCTCAACCCCATCACCTCCGACGACTGACAAGAATCCCCCGACCGCACCATCCAATATATCTCGGCTGTTAGTACTGGATATCTTTCGATTTCGTTATAATTTACAGCTCAAGTGGACTCCTAGTGCGGATGCCGAAGGAGCAATCAAGCATTATTCGGTAGTACGCAATGATGGTATGGTTAGCAACTCGCTAAGGCCTGATTATGTTGATAATGAAGTTGTTGTGAATACAAAATATACCTATACCATTCAAGCTTTCGATATGGCTGGCAATGCCTCGCGACCGATTCAAACTAGCTTAACGACCCGTTGTCTCTTCGTCTGGTGTTGGCTCGAGTAAAAACCTGGCTAGCTAGCAAATACATTATTTATTGACCGCGTATTTAGATTGCCAGTAGTAGTGGTAATCTGGCGCTCTAGCTGGTGATGGTAGGTCAATCGCTAGCCAACGGTAGTAAAATATAGTATAGTCTTCAGGTGTTTATATTGGGATGTGGCCAAGTTGGTAAGGCGCCTGTTTCTGGCACAGGAGATCATAGGTTCGAGTCCTATCATCCCAGCCAAGCAGGACAAGATTGAAGGCTGTCGAGCGGTGAAACAGCAAGGTTTTCTCTTTGAGTTATCTTTATTGACTGCGAAGATACACAACTCGAATGGATCATATTTTACTAATATACTATCTATATGAAAAAATACGCAGCTCTCTTGCGGGGCATAAATGTCGGTGGGCACACGCGCGTTGAGATGCGTAAGCTCAAACATATTTTTGAGCAAGCGGGCTGCCATCAGGTGGCGACCTATATCAATTCTGGCAATGTGGTGTTTGCTGATGTACGCAAGCCCACGGTGCTGCGGGGCATTCTCGAAGACGCAATACGTGAGGCCTTCGAAGTGCATGTGCCGGTTGTGTTGCGCAGCCGTGAGCGGATTGCCGAGCTTTGCGCGGCAATCCCGGAGAGCTGGGTGAATGATACAGCCCATAAGACTGATGTGATGTTTCTGTGGGATGAGATTGACAGCGAAGACATCCTCAAGATGATTAAGATTGACCCGACCCACGAGAGAGTGAAGTATGTCGCCGGTGCGCTAGTATGGAATATCGATCGAGAGAATGTGACGCGCGGGAATGGCATTAAGCTTATCAAGACTGACCTCTATCGGTATATGACCGTGCGAAATATCAATACAGTTCGCAAGCTACATGAACTCTTACATTCGTAGCATCTGACGGATTGCGCAGATCGACCATTAACCTTATGCTTAAGTCATGCATACCCAGCCCCATTTACAGCTGCTCGAATCGGCCGTCAAGCAATATGGTGATGGTGATTATCGGGAGGCGGTGGTGCTTTCTCATATTGCGATTGAGGTAGTTGCCGATCAAGTACTTGCGGCTTGGATCGACATCGCACAACCAGTATCATTGCGGCCCTGGCTTAAGAAGCAGATCGAGAATAATCATAATCTCGGCACTACGAAGGCGAGTAAATTGTATGAAGCACTATCTGGTGACATGATAAGTGAGCAAAGTTTTTGGAAAGATTTTTTGACAGCCAATCAGCTGCGGAATGATGTCATGCATGAGGGTAGAGAAGTCTCACAAGCACAGGCTCGTGCAGCACTTGCGAACGCCAAGCTTGTCATTGGGCATCTGTTGTCGCATCAACCAAGTTAAGATTTATTAACCACATGCTTTAAAAACAGTCTGGAGATAGTTGTGCTCGTGCTAAAATTATAGGTATGGATAGTAGGAATCGCTCGACCGATCACTGGTCGATTGTCACCGCATCGAGTAGAACGGAATATTTGTGATGCGCAGAACGACCACATACAGCAGATTCCTCGAGGTGTGTAAGTATTGGCTGCCCCGGTCTTGGTTGTGGCGATCATACTTGGTGTGTACTGGTTGGCCTTGAGTCAGCCAGCCCAGGAAGCGGTGCAGTCGTTTGCGCAGCGCAATCCGTTCTTTGTTGACTATCCGAAGACGATACTTGGCATAAATATACCTGCACTTGTAGCCGCACTTGTGAGCTTACTCGGGATTTTGTTGTATTTCTGGATCGACTACAATGTCTTTCGAGCTCCTTTGATTGCTGAGAACCCAAAGATCCGCTATACAGTCAAGCATCACCTGAAGGTCGTGACACTACCGAAGATTAGACATCGTCGGTCGTCAATTGAATACTGGTCATCGTTGTTTCTGTCGATGATGACAGCGCTGATCGTAACGACTATCTTTATTATCCAGCTAGTGCGAGCGATTGCTCCAACGGTGACCACTGGTAGTGCGAGTGAAATTACTCAGACATCCGTCAGATTGTCAGGAAATGTGACCTCAAATGGGTCACAAACTCTAACGGTGCGGGGCTTTGAGTATGGGCCGACTGTGGCGTATGGCAGTATTGTATCTGACACTAAGCCAGATACCTATCAGTTTGCTTCGAGCTTTGGGGGTAGTGGATCGGGCAATGGTCAGTTTAGTCAGCCGGCTGGAATTGCGAAAGACTCGAGCGGGAATATCTATGTCGTCGATTACGCCAATCATGCTCAATGGCGCGGTGAGTGGGGCGGTGCAGAGTTTGCAGGCGGCAGTTGATGCGAAGCAAATACAGATTACGCAGACAATTCCACTTAATCTGGGAGTAGCAATGAGCCCAGTTGTTTTGCAGCAGCTACTGACATCGGTGCTTGATAACGCAATCAAGTTTAGTAATGCTCGAGGGATTGTTGAGGTGCATGCCGAGAGTAGAAGGTCGCGTGCTATCATTACTATCAGCGATACGGGTGTCGGTATCCAGCGAGATAAACTCAATCAGCTGATGGCGCCATTCTCTCGTGCGACGGATGTGATGCGGTTTGACTATGAAGGTATGGGACCCTCACTCTATCTGGATAAAGTGATAATGGAGCAGGTCGGGGGCACGTTCACTATCGACTCAGAGCCTGAGAAGGGGACAACCGTCACGCTGGAGCTACCGACTAGCTAGCTCTTATCTATTGAGCCGAAGTAAAATATCTGGTAGAATGCGAGGGTTCGCTACGCTGCAAGGTCTGCAGCGCGAGGGAGGTACCTGAATCATGAAGGTCGTAGTTGTTGGTGCGGGTGGGCGCGAACATGCGCTCGCCGATAGCTGCCATCGTCAGGGGCATGAAGTCATCGTGACCCCAGGCAATGCTGGCATTCCGTGGTCGACACCGACCCCACCGCAAGAGCTGGACGCTGATCTCTTTGTGATCGGGCCCGAGCAACCGCTGGTTGATGGCTTGGCCGATGAGTTGCGTGCTCAAGGCAAGCTGGTCTTTGGGCCCGGCTACCCCGGCATCCGTATCGAAGCATCCAAGGCATTCATGAAAGAGTTGGTGCAAGCATCAGGCGCACCGACTGCGCGCTTCGTGGTAATTACAGACGAAGGCGAGCTCGATGATCTTTTACCGTCGTTCTTCGCTGGAGAAAACCCTGGCGCTGTCGTTAAGACAGATGGTCCGGCGGCGGGCAAGGGCGTGACTGTCTGCGAGACGGTCGAAAAAGCTCGTGCAGATGCGCTCGCCAAGCTGCGGGGTGAGAGCTTCGGAGAGTCGGGTCGACAGATTGTCATCGAAGCGCTACTCGGCAAGGCAGACCTCAGTGATTGCTACGAACGCTCGGTTTTCGCTCTGGTTCGTGTTGATAAGGACGGATTCCAGCGGCAGCTTGTGCCCATGATGGCGCAGGACTACAAGCGGGTGAGTGATGACCCGACTTCGCCGATGACGGGCGGCATGGGATGCTATGCCCCGACGGGCGACGAGGACAAGCTCGAGCAGTGGGCGAAGGCATGTATTGATCCGGTACTCGAGCTGATGTCGAGACGGTGTATTCCGTATGTCGGGTTCATGTACTTCGGGCTGATGATTGTGGACGACAAGCCGTACGTACTCGAGATCAACATCCGTTTCGGAGATCCGGAGGCTGAGGTACTGCTCCCGCTTGTCACGTCCGACCTTGCGGTGGTCATGCGATCTGCGGCGAAGGGCGAGACGATTCCGCCGGTTCATTGCTCGAAAGCATATGCAGTGACGGTCGTGCTAGCGGCCGAAGGGTACCCCGATAAGCCTCGCAAGGGTGACATCATCTCGGGCTTGCCGCAACTACTCCAGGCTCGGCAGGCAGGCGTGCACGTCTATGCCGCCGGGGTGGAAGACAGTGGCTACGCAGACATGATGTTGACCAGTGGTGGACGCGTACTCGAAGTGACCGCAACAGGATTCACCGGTGAAATCGCTCGCCGTCGTGCGTACGAAGCGGCATTGCAGATCAACTTCGTCAACGCCGACGACAGTGATACAAAACAGCTGCGACATGACATTGCCGCTCACTGGGCATAGTAAGTGATATTCGGAGAGTTTTCGCTCTCCGATTTTTTATTCGTCGTAATGTGGCGAGTCGGTGTACTGTGTTCGGATGAAGCAATGAGCTTGATAGTTGCAGCGTCTTACCAGCTTGAAATGCCACAGCTAAACATCGCAATTTGTAGTCCGCGCTGAGCCATAGCCACGACTTCTGAGGTGTCATCAAGACTCTTGACTGCTCGCCTGAGAAAGCTACGAGCCGATGAATAATAGTCTGCACCGCGCACGAGCCTTGAGGGCAGCAATCATGGTGCGCATGCCACCTGAGACGACCAGTTTGACCCCGACTGGCTTGTGGCAAGCTACTACAATAAGCGCCTCATCAGAAGAGATACCGACATAACGGAACCAGTGTGAGAAGTATTCTGCTTTAGCTCGCTGGGCTTCGATCCAGGCGTAGTTCGTGCCTCCCAGTCCAGCTGCATCGATGCCTGCTACACCAACCTCAAAGCGCTGCTTGACACTGTGTTCGTCGATACCGTGACTAACCTCTTTGACGAATACCGGGGCATCGATCTCGTCGACCAGACGGGCGATTTTATCGATTAGGCCGGCGTAGTTTGTGTTACCGCCGAGCCGCAATGCTTCCCGTACTGGGCTTATGTGAAGCGGGGATTCGTCTGTTTTGATCATGTGTACGATCCCTAGGTAGTCTGTGGCAGTTTTATCAAAGAAATTGGTCTTTGTTGATACGTTCTTAAGATTGATTTTGGAGAGAGTGTGGGATAAGCGACGCATCTCGAATGGCCGTAGGGTGTGCTGTGAGTACTCATCGGCGCTAGATCGATACAGCCCCGTCTGTATTTTTTTACTTCCACTCAAATAGTCCTATCTAGTTTATCCGATGCCCATAACATTTGTATTTTGATCTTTTATGTCGCGTTGAGTTATTTCGCATTACTCATCGAAGGCTCAGGGAAGTGCGGTGTAATATGAGTGGATTCAAATATCGATGTAATTGCGGGCAATGTGCTATATAATGCATGTAATATGAAGGTTAAGCTTTCTGGTTTGAGACAGATCACTCATAGATATTGGCGAACAATAATTATCATTAGTACTCCTGTCATAACCTTCCTCATCGCTTGGCTAATCAGCAAGACACCTGTATGGGAGCAGGCTTTGCGTACACAGCCAAATGAACAGAACCTAAACATCTTACCAAGCTTGCTAGCTAGTAAGTCGGGTATGGCTTGGTTTCTTACCTTACTACTAATCTTATCTATAGGTATCTATGTCTGGGTTGATTATTTGATTCATGCCAAGCCGCTTTTTGAGTCTAGCATCAGAACAAAATATACCCCCCTACATCATATCCGTGTTGTTGCACTCCCAAGGATCAAGCACAACTGGGCGATACTCACAAAGACATTGATGGCCGGTTCTTCAGCGAATATCTTACTGATGTTTGTATTACTAGTTTTCACTTCAGGCGTTCGAGCTGCAAGCCCGGATGTTGTTACAAATAGCGCTAGTAATATTACGCACGGCTCAGCCAGATTGAATGGTACTATTAGTGATGATGGTGGAGCATCGCTTTCGAGTCGTGGCTTTGAGTACGGTACTGACACGAGTTACGGCAAGACTCTTAGCGAGGACCTGCCAGATTCGGGATCATATGATACGTGGGGTGAGACCAAGAACGGAACAACATTACTAAATTCTAGAGTTGTCTATCATGAAAATTTTGTTTATGTGGGTGGACCAGGCAAGGTGCAGAAATTTACCCCAGAAGGAAGCTATGTGTCTAGTATTGGCAGCCTGGGCGAAGGTTCTGGGCAGTTTCTGGCAGCCAATGGAATAACTTTTGATGCCAGCGACAATATGTTTGTTTTTGATGGTAGCGATAATATGGAGCCTGGATTTAGGGCGATAACAAAATTTGCCACTGACGGGACAGTTTTAGCAAGATGGGGGGAGAGGGGTTGCGCTGAGGGGCAGTTTAGCAAAGGTATGGGCGCTATCGTTTCAGACAGTAGTTATATCTACGTACTTGACACTGGCTGTAATCGTATACAGAAGTATGATACTAGCGGTAATTTTATTGCTACCTGGGGATGGGGTGTCGATGATGGCAGTGCAGCTTTGCAGGTGTGTACTTCTGGTTGCCAGGCTGGAATTTCTGGTAGTGGAGTTGGGCAATTAAGTAATGTGGCGACGGGTATTTATCTAGATGGCTCTAGTCTTTATGTTGCTGATTCGTCTAATAATCGAATTCAGGTTTTTGATACGTCAGGGGGTTATATAAATGCTTGGGGTTCAGCTGGTTCGGGTTTGGGTCAATTCATTATGCCGACCGATATTACAAAGGTTGGTACGACACTATATGTTATCGAGACATTCAATAATCGTGTGCAGAGCTTTACGACTACGGGATCTCCAATTGCAGTGTGGGGAACTCAGGGGACCAACGATGGTCAGTTTCAGATGCCCTTCAGTATAACGGCAGATAGTAATAACCTATACACGGCTGAACTAAGCATATTTGGGGGTATGAACCGTATACAAAAATTTACTACATCCGGCAGCCATCTGGATACGTGGGGTGAGCCTGGGCCAGGTGAATTGGCGTTTCCTTCTGATATTGCCTTTGCTCCAGACGGTAGTCTGTATGCAATCAGCCAAGCAACCTTTAATGTGCATCATTTCAGTGCTACTGGTGAGGCCCTGGGTAGTTGGGGTGGAGGGCTTGGTTCGGGCCCAGGCCAATTTGGTGGCAGTATTCATGGAATAGCCGTAGACTCTAGTGGCAATGTTTATGTATCCGATAAAAACGATCGTATCCAGAAATTTTCTAGCACAGGGACACTACTTGCGACTTGGGGAACTCATGGCTCAGGGGATAATCAGTTTAGTACGCCAGCTGGAATTGCGATAGATAATAGTAACAATGTTTATGTTGCAGACAAAGATAATAACCGTATCCAAAAGTTTAGTAGTAGCGGTAGCTTTATAGAGATGTGGGGTTGGGGCGTTGACGATGGCAGTAATGTATTTCAGACTTGTTCATCTGGTTGCCAGGCCGGTATCCAAGGCACTGGTAATGGACAGTTCGCCAGTCTGCACGGACTAGAGTTTAACTCATCCAATCAGCTATTGGCGGCTGATGGAAATCTTGGAGGAAGGGTACAGACTTTCAGTACGACAGGAGTTTATCAATCGCAATGGGCCTTTGACGGAGGAGGATCATGCAATGGATGTTACGTTACGGTTGATGAGCAAGACAATGTATACGTTACGAATTCAAATAGCATAAAGAAATATAATCCTGACGGATCATTTCTTGCCAATATTGGATCTCAGGGATATGGCGCGGAACAGTTTCAGGATGTACGTGGTATTGCCGTAGACGGCCAGGGTAATGTATACGTTGCTGACGAGTATAAGTCCCTGATCCACAAATACCCTCAGCCAATCAGTAGTAACTTTTTTTTGACAACATCCAAGCTATTGTGTGAGACAACTTACCATTACCGTGCGTTTGCTGTAAATAGTGATGGTACTGGCTACGGTAGTGACCAGACGTTCCTTACTGGAAGTTGTACGAACGCAACCGTACCTAGTGCACCGAGCGGACTTAATACTAGTTTGGTTGCGTACGATTCGATCGCAATAAATTGGCAAGAGCCGAGTGATTTCGGAGGACGCGCACTAGGCGATTATATTTATGAGTATAAGAAAAGCAGTGACAGTACATGGATGGGTGACGTAACCCCCAATCTGTCGGAAATGATAGGTCCCCTGGATGAAAATACTTCTTATGATTTCAGGGTCGCTGCTACCAATAGTGTAGGAACGGGTCCATACACCTACATGACGGTTAGTACTGTGGACGGAGGAGCGAGCCATACGTTATCATCTTGTGCAGACCTCGAGACGATTAATTATGATCTTATTGGTACGTATACCTTAGCCCAAGACATTGATTGTAGTGGATATAACAGAACCATTCAGGCAAGTGGCGGCGAGGAATACACATTTGATGGCTTTTTCCCGATAGGTGCCTACAGTTCAGACGGCTTTGGCTTTAGGGGCACATTGAACGGAAATGGCTACAAAATAAACAATCTAAAAATTAACACGACAGCTATGAAACTAGGTTCTACGGGCTTGTTTAGGGTTACAGCTGGCGCAACCATTCAAAACCTCCAACTTGCCAACATCGATTACGACGTCAGTGGAAATGGATATGTTGGTGGCATTGTTGGCTATGCTTTGCGCACAACTTTTACAAACGTTTCGACTACCGGTTCGATTACTGGACAACTGTCAACAAATCATGCAATCCTCACCATGGGTGGTATAGCTGGAACACTTGAAGTCGAGTCATACTTGCACAAGGTATATTCGTCGGTTAATCAGACCGTTACGCAAGACCTAGCAGCGAATGAAAGTTCCTTAATGGTTGGTGGATTAAGCGGATCATTTGGGTACGGTACGGTGATGAATGGTAGTTTCTTACCGCCCGAATGGAGCCAAGATTTTCCTTCACCTGATGAAATAGTGAGCGGCCATTTGGAGGATACATACTATACTGGATCGATAAATGTAACAGGCATCGATGATGCAGAGACCACTCCTTTCATTGGCGGTATAGGTGGCATATTAATCCAGGGCGTGATTGAAAATACATATTTTGGCGGTTCGATAATAACGTCAAATACATCATCATGGATTGGTGGCATTGCACCTCCGGGCGCGTCGGGCGCAATGATTATCCGAAACTCATTTGTGGCAGGCTCGATAAGTAATGGAAATACTGTCCCCAACCCATTTATGGGGACAAATACTGTACCCCTTACAGCCTTTGCGACTTCTGGTGCCCCATATCCAGATTCGATCATACAGGGTAACTTTTATGACAAAACTGCTATAGACGGAGATTATTGCTATTACTATGCTGTCATCAATAACCCACCGGTAGGAGTAAATAACCCTGCACATTGTCAGGCGGTAAACACAGATGGTTCCCAGCCAAATTATTTCAAGAACAATAGTGTCAACGGACCATTTACGGAGTGGGACTTTGATAATGTTTGGTTTGTTTGGAGCAATGATTTCCCGAAGTTTATCGCACAGCAGCAATCAACACCCTCACCAACCCCTACTCTTACTCCTACACCAACACAAAACCCTCCAACCGCTACCCCTACGCCCTCAACGCAGCCGCCGCCCCTGCCCCCAGTATCGCCTCTACCTAGTCCTCCTACGACTAGTCAGTTGATGCCAGGCACTTCAAATAGTCTCTTCGTACCAATGGCCTCACCGACCCCTACCCGTGCAGTAGATTCAAAAGTCACAGGCACGCTTTTAGATGGGTTCTTGACCCAAGTTAAGCAAATGCCAGATGTGATTGCCTTAGCTATACCCTTGATCATTATTTTAATTCTAATAATGATTGCACTGTTGTATGCTCGCCAAGCATGGATTGAGTATCGCAATCAAAAACGACTCAACACGGTTGTCGATCGCTTCAAATACACTCGCCAAGCGAGCCAAAACTTCGTGGGCTTAGTATCTCATTACTTCAATACACCTATTGGAATAATGCAGCTTGCGTTTGGTCAGCTCAAAGAAGAGAAGGCATTGACTACTCAACAGATGTCCCATATAAATCAAGCGATTAATTCTATTGCTTCTGACGCAAAACAGTTAATTACAGGCGCCCAGCAGACAAACGAAGAAATTGCTGTCGCGTATAAAGAACAAACAATGATACAATCAAAAAATCCATTTAGACAGCTAGGAGTTTGGCTGCCAAGCCTATTGGTTGGGATTATCTTACTACTCCTAAATATCATCTACCGAGCTGCAAATCGCAACACACTCAGCTTTACCGTGGCTTTCCTCGAAGTATTTTGCTTCATTGGCGGTGTGTTGCTACTCATATTTGCCCATCAATCGCGCGAGAAGCACATAGCCTTGAAGAATGCTATTCAGAGGCAGGCTGACCTAGAAAAAGACTTACTTTCAAGACGAGTCGACTTCATTCATAAGGCAACTGAGAAATTTGAATCTGACCTCGCGATTATCAATATGTACACTCGTTCAATTAAATCCGGTTCAACCGCTGCGCAATTTAAAGCCGGTGCTGCTCAACTAGCCCGACTGATAGCACGTCTGAAATCGCTAGCTGTCATGGAGAGGCTTGATCCGGTCAATCAGACCCCAATTTCGCTAGGGGCAGCAGTCAATACGGCACGTGAAGCCATCGCGAAGATACAGAAAAGCGAAAACGTAACCTACGACATTGACATACCGCTTAATATGTATTCATCAATGAATGCCACGGCTCTTCACCAGGTGCTGACTTCAGTCATTGAAAATGCCGTAAACTATGCTACACAAAATAGTTCGATTCAGATCCGTGGCGCTCTGAAAAATGGGCTTCCGATCATCACGGTACAGAATCAAGGCTTCGTCATACCTAAAAAGCAGCTTGATCAACTGATGACACCATTCTCAAGGGCAGTTGACGTACTGCGCTATGATCACGAAGGGCTCGGGCTTTCGCTCTACCTAGATAAAGTAATCATGGAGCGAGTTGGCGGAGAGATTAGTATCACATCATCCGAAAAGTCTGGCACGGTTGTGACGTTGATGCTGCCGAAGAATTAACAATATGTTCTAATCCATGACGCTGTGCTTTGGTGATTGAGCGAAATAATGTATAATCACTCGGTTCGTATTCGAAAAAGTACCTACCCACAACTAGAGGAAATGAGATGACTACCAAACCCGTTATCGAGAATATCCTGGCCCAGCGCTATGCATCTGTACCGATGTGTCAGCTTTGGTCTGAGCGCGGCAAGATCATCGCCGAGAGGCAATTCTGGGTCGCGATCATGCGCGCTCACCAGCAAGCGGGGTTCGATATCTCCGATACGGTGATCGCCGACTTCAAGATCGAGCTCGGACTGACCAGCGATGGACGGCTCGTTGTGGCAGACGTTATCGACAACGACTCATGGCGAGTCTGGAGGGGCGGCAAGAAATAAGGTCAAGTTGACAAGCAGGTCTTCCGTGAAATCGTCGGACAAATGGACGAGTCACAGCGTCAGTCACTCAAGAAGCTCTTCGAGCAGGTAGCAGAAGCAACCGACGAGTACGGACGACCGAAGACATGACATCCGCCGGGAGGCTCACCCCCCCGGCTTTTCTTATTGACATAATGATTTGTGCGCAGTAGACTTGCCAAGATCATTTTTGTACCTACTGAGGAGGAGACCAATGGTCTTGCAAGTTGAGAAGTTCAAGCGAGGCGCAGTACCTGGAGAGCCGTTCATCGGCATCATCATGGGTTCGTGGAGCGACTGGGCTGCTGGGATGAACATGGCACTCACTACGCTCGATGAGTTGGGTATCCCCGCTGAAGCTGCCGTGATCTCTGCGCATCGTACGCCCAACTTGATCCAAGAATATGCATCACGAGCGATCAGGATGGATTTCTCAGCAGTCATTGCAGCAGCCGGGGGTGCCGCTCATCTTCCAGGTATGGTTGCTGCACACCTTCCTTCAATCCCAGTGGTAGGTGTGCCGATGAAGACCTCCACTTTGGGGGGAGCAGATTCGTTGCACTCGATTGTGCAGATGCCGCCCGAGATTCCTGTTGGCACAATGGCGATATCGGGGTGCGTGAATGCAGCCCTGTATGCTGCCCAGATAGAGGGTGTCAGAAACGTGTCGGTGAAAAACGCTCTGTACGTTCGTCGTTTGGGGCTGACAGACCTGGTCATGCAGCATCCTGACCCGTCGGTTGACCCGCGCTGATCATTTTTATTACTCTAGGAAGCAAATGCTCCCTAGAGTTTAATTAATTTCGCCCCAGTCGCTTGGCGTCGATGTGGTTGTACCAACCATCTTGGGTAAGCTCGAGCAGATCAATGTGGCGATCGGAGAGAGCAATTTCGATATCGTGGGTAAAATCAGTCTCGACCTCGATGCCGTCACCAATGAGCTTGAGTGGTCGCTCTACAACTTCTTCGGTATCAAAACTCAACCGTACCGACCGCCTGCTCGACAGTATATGAGGGCGTTGCAAGCTCGAGTAGAGGACTGAGACATGCGGATTATTTGGCACTACCGCAAAAACATCTCGTGCGCTGGCATCTATTATTGGTCCGCCGGCAGCCATGCCATACGCAGTTGAGCCAAGCGGGGTTGTGAAGAGCACGCCATCTCCTACGAATTTGCCTTCTGAGTCACCGACACGCAGGGCGAATTTGGCTGCTCGCGCTCCGGCTCGCTCGAGGGAAATATCGTTGAAGGCATAGGTCAAAATTTGTTCTGATGCTGCATCGCGAGCGACCAAGAGCGGCGCCTCGACCACACCATACTCACCATGCCGAAGGCTTTTTACAAGTAAATCTATCTCGTCTGGATTGACGGTTTGCAAGTAGCCGAGCCAGCCGGCAGCAATACCTACAAACATCACATTTGAGTGCAGGTGATCCTTGATTGCCTGCAGCATGGTGCCATCTCCACCGACCGCGATGATCAGAGGTTTCTCGAGATGAATGCCACTCGTGTCGAGCAACTGTCGCAAATTGTTCTCGATTTTGCGCGCTTTTTCGGTCGGCTTGGTGACAAAAAATATCTGTTCCATTACATCCATCTTATCTTGTATAGGGCGCCCATGATAGGCAATGAGTAGGTTGAAATAAGGGCCCCTATCTGGTAGACTCTATCAATTATGAAAAAAGCTCATGTTTCGAACAGTAAAAATTTCTGGCAAGCACTCGCCGAGAAGCAACAGCCGTTTTGTGCATTGGCACCGATGGATGATGTAACCGATCTCGTATTTCGTCAGCTTGTTACGGAGCTCGCGCCTGCGGATGTGTATTTTACTGAGTTTGCGAGTGTGGAAGGATTTTGTTCGCCCGGACGACACGCTGTGGAGCGACGATTACGCTTGGCTGATGGTGAACAAGGCATCGTAGCGCAGATCTGGGGTACGATGCCCGAAAAATATAATCAGACAGCACAGCAGCTGAGCCAGCGGGGGTTTGTCGGGATTGACATCAATATGGGTTGTCCAGTGCGTGACGTGATTAAGACTGGCGCTTGCTCGGGGTTGATACGCACGCCGGATCTGGCGGCAGAAATCATTGTTGCCACGAAGAAGGGTGCCGGTAATCTGCCAGTTAGCGTAAAGACCCGACTTGGGTTTACAGACGTAGACATCGAGGGTTGGCTTGGGTTCTTGCTCGAGCAAGATATCACTGCACTGACTGTACATTTACGGACCGTGAGGGAACAGAGCAAGGTCGATGCACACTGGGAATTGGCTGATCAGATTGCTGCACTGCGAGATCGGATTGCGCCTCAGACTATCCTGATCATGAATGGCGATATCGCGGATCGTGCGGATGCGAAGCAGAAGCTCAGTGGCTCGGGTGTAGAGGGGGCGATGATCGGCCGTGGTATTTTTCATAACCCATGGGCTTTCTCGCCTGAAGCGAGTGATCACTCGAAGTCAGATCGCATCGCGGCGCTTCTGCGTCACCTGGAGCTCTTTGAGCAGACGTGGACAGATGGTGAGAAACGGTTTGAGCCTCTGAAGCGATTCTTCAAAATTTACATTCAGGGTTTTGATGGCGCAGCCGAAATGCGTAATCAACTCATGGTGTGCAAGGATATTGTTCAGGCTCGCGGAATCTTAGATAAAAAAATTGCCCAGAACCGATTGTAGGTTCCGGGGCTTAATCCATGCGGTCATTTTGCATGCAGAGGCATAGATCGTAGACATCATCGTCAAGTTTGGAAGAGTAGATCGTTGCGAGCATCTCTTCGAATTCTTCTGGTGAGATCTCAGGTGCCTCTTGATACAACGAAGACAACGTAATGATATGAGTACAAAACTCTGGGCTGTAGATGTCGCGAATATGCCCGTTGTGTTGTGCTCGCTTGAGCCGCCAGATTTCCAGCGTCGTAACGAGGTTACTATTGATCTGATTGCATGATGGGCAGCGCCAGAAGACCCAACCCTCGCGGTCTCGTCCGAGGCGCACAATCTCGATGAACTTGGCGCCGAAGAAGTAACGCTGCGTACATGGCAAATGTGAACAGATGAAATAACGTGGCGAACTAGCCAGCAAGGTGCCACCTCCTTTCATAGTGTGATGAGGTCTGAGTGTTATTGTACATACTTTTAACTGTCCGGCAATGTATCACCGGCGATCTTATCGAGTTATGAATGCTTTCTGATACAATACAGCTATGCGACTGAGTCAACTTTTTACGAAAACCTCAAAAAATATCTCCGAAGAAACGGAGTCAATTAACGCGCGCTTACTCACTCGCGCTGGCTACATCAAGCAAGAAATTGCCGGGGTGTATAATTATTTGCCACTTGGTCTGCGCGTGCTCACTAAGATCGAGCAGATAGTACGCGAAGAAATGAACACCGTTGGTGTCGAGTTGCTTATGCCGACACTCACGAGCCAAGAACGTTGGCGTGATACCGGTCGACTCGAAACAGTCGATGTAATCTTCGAGGCTCGCGGCGGAAATGAGGCGAGTCGAGAGAGAAATGATGCTACCTATATCGTCAATCCAACACACGAAGACGTGATTACCCCAATACTCAAGGAGTTCGTCGCGAGTTATAAAGATTTACCTCGGGCTGTCTATCAGATACAGACGAAGTTTCGTAATGAGGCACGAGCTAAGTCGGGTCTCTTGCGCGGAAGAGAATTTCGTATGAAGGATCTCTATAGCTTCCATCGTGACGAAGCCGATCTGAAGGAATTCTACGAGGCGATAAAGCCTGTCTACATGCGCGTGTATCAGCGGCTTGGGCTTGGAGCGGATACATTTCTTTGCTATGCCTCGGGAGGTGATTTTACCGATGATTATTCACACGAGTTTCAAGTCGTACTGCCAGCCGGCGAGGATACAATTTATCTCGATCGAGCAAATAAGATAGCCTACAACAAAGAAGTCACAACCCCAGAGGATGCTGAAAAACTCGGTGTGGACTTTAGTGCACTCGAAGAAGTCACCGCTAGTGAGGCCGGCAATATCTTTCCGCTTGGCACGAAATACTCGAAGGCACTGGGCTTTGAGTATACGGATGAGAAAAATGAACGCCATCCGGTATGGATGGGTAGTTATGGTATCGGGACGAGTCGCTTGATCGGGATCATTGCTGAGAAATTTGCTGACGAAAAGGGTCTAGCGTGGCCAGGAGCCGTTGCTCCGTATCGGTATCATCTAGTGGTGCTCGGGGGCGAGGATGCACACAAGGCCGCATCAGAGCTTTATGAAGACTTGGGGGTCGATGAAGTATTGTTTGACGACCGAGCGGATCTTTCTGCAGGAGGTAAGTTTGCTGACGCGGAGCTCATCGGTTGCCCGATTCGGCTTGTCATTTCTGACAAAACGCTTCAGCATGGAGAAGTCGAAGTCATGAGTCGACGTGGACTATTCACCCAGCATAACGTGGAGCTCATCAATGCCAAGCACAAACTCGCCGAGCTCAACGCCTAGTTTCAAGACAGGGGTTTACGAACACTACAAGGGTCAGCGCTATCTCGTGCTTTTTGTAGCTATGCTTGAATCAAATCTCGAGCCGCACGTTGTCTATGTGTCGCTCTACGACATGCCCAAAGCCCCAGGCAAGATTTGGCTACGGCCACTTGATGATTTCACTGCATCAATGACGGTCGAGGGAGTCATTCGCCCACGCTTCAAGTATATTGGCCCGGCTGTCTAGCTTGCAGCCGCTCGTGAATAGTCTCAAACCAGCCCTAAGCTTGCCATCCGCTGCCAGCTTAGGGCATAATACGCCTAAGCTATAGAACAGATATATTTAAGGAGGGAAAACATGGAACCAGTCACTATTAATCTTTGGGGTGTACTCGCTGCGACGGCTTTTTCGATGATCGTTGGCGCCGTTTGGTATGGGCCACTACTTGGCAAAGAGTGGATGAAACTGGTCAACAAAACGCAAGAAGATCTGTCGAAGTCTGGCGGACAGATTTATCTCGTGACAATGCTTTGTTGGTTGCTCGTGAGCTATGTGCTAGCTCTATTTGTGCAGTATGTAGCAGCTGATACCTGGGTAGAAGGCGCTGTGACTGGATTCTGGATTTGGGCTGGTTTTATCTTCCCGACTCATGTGATCCACACGCTGTTTGCTGGCCGCAGCAAGAAGCTTGTTGCAATTGATCTGGGCTATACCTTGGTCGCCATGATTGGGATGGGTATTATCCTTGTAGCACTACCTAATTAGCACTATCTTAAGCGCGTAGTCATCGATGAGCCAGCACTTCGCCGTACCGGGTTATAACTTATTGCGCTATTTGCGCAATCGTGAGCTTGATGAACTGTATATCGCTACTTTCCTCAAGACCCTGGCTCGTAGTTTGGTGTTAGTATTTATACCGATTTATCTCCTAACGATTGGCTTCTCAGTCCGTTTTATCGCGCTCTTCTATCTCATAGAGTTTATCGGTATGCTGATCGCAACGCCTGTTGGGCTTGTGCTCAATCATAAGCTTGGCGTGAAGAAAACCATGGCCGCGGCTGACATTCTCTTTATTGGCTATATGTTTTCGGTGAGCGTACTCAAGCAAGTAGGTGGGTATCTAGTGTTGCCGACGCTTCTCTTTGCCTTTGCTGCAGGCTTGTTTTGGGCTGCGTATCATGTGGACTTCACGAAAAGCGTAGACAGGCAGGCGGAGGGTAGGGAGATATCCTTAACCAAAGCAGTGGTTATCTTGGCGTCTGCACTGGGGCCATTAGCTGGCTCACTTGTTATCGTCAGCTCCTCATTTGCCTCATCGTTTTATGTGGCTGCAGTTATGACGGTACTCGCAATACTGCCGTTGTTTATGACAAAAGATATCAAGACTCCAAAGCCACAGTTTTCATGGCGGAGGCTTAAGCGGGCGGACGTGGCTGAGAAGGGTTGGGCATATGTGGCATTTGGTGCGATGCAGATTGCTACTGAGACGTTTTGGCCGCTCTATATCTATCTCGCGCTGAAGAGTGTGGTCGAGGTTGGTGCAGTCTTTACCGTGACGTCCCTCATGATGATCGGTGTGGTGGTGTGGTTTGGGAGGCGAGTAGATCGCAATCCAAAAAAAGCGATTACCTTTGGAGTGCTATTGCATGCTCCAAGCTGGTTGATCCGAATCCTGGCTTTTTCGCCGATCGGAGTATTTTTACTCAACGCATACAGTCAGCTCAGTTATCATTTGCTTGATGAGTCATTCGAAAAGGTTGTCTATGCTGAAGCTAAACAGTCATCCGACATATCAAATTACTTTTTGTTTCGTCAGATCTTCATTGCTCTTGGACGGTTTTTGGTCTGCACAGTCGTCTTTTTGACAGGCAAGATCGAAGTCGGATTTTTGTTTACCTTCATAGCAGTACCTCTCTATCTGGGATTGCGCGAAAAAGCTCAACATACAGTCTAAGAATCTGCATAAAACCGAACAACATGTGAGATTTTTCACCGATTTCTCAGACTTCGCATGCGAATATATAGTCACGGTAAGACGAAAGGAGGTTTTATGAAAAAACTAACCCGTCGCAACCGAAGAGCACCAAAAAATCTAGTACACGACATGCGCACGATCGATGAGCTGTTGGATGAGATGGCGACCAAATGGGCTCTTAAGGCCGAGCGCTTAAACGCGCTAAAACTCAAACAGCGACAAATAGCTCGCTAAAGGCCTTCCTTAAAGGGGCGCGGGACAAATATCAGACGTAGGAAAGCAGCCTCGTCTTGTCCACGCGGAATCATTCCTTCATTTTATATCGATACACACATCTATGCTGACAACCCACCGACGAGCCGGTGGGTTTCTTGTTTGGCACATAAAATGTGTTTTAAAAAAAGGTCCGAAATACTTGCGTTTATACTATTTTCGTCGTACTCTAGTTCCATGAGTCGTCTGCAAGCTGTCATTACAATTATCGTCAACAAGCTCCTCCGCAAAGAGGCGCCTGTTTACGTCCGTATTGACGACTAACGATTCGATCAATCGAAGACGAAGCACAAGCGCCTCACCCCGAGGCGCTTTTTGTTTTCGAACCCGCACCTACACAAAACCAAGAGGAGCATCATGCAGGTCTTTAGAGTGACAGTAATCCCCAGGTCGGACAGTGACTGGTCGGATGATCCGTACGAATGGGCGAGACGATTGATTGTTCAAGATCGTGATTTCCGCGAGCGTGGACGAGCAACAACGCTGGAATGTGGTATCGAGTTGCCGAGCGTTGACGGCGTTGAACGGCCTCGAACTCATGCCGAGTGCGAGGAATTTGCGCATGCAATCGTGTGGCTGGGTTGGCTGCTGCTGCATGGCTGTGTGGCTGGCTACATTATGACGATCGATAACTATTGCATCTCATCAATACTCTCGAACTGGGTGGCGTGGACATGAACGCCGTATTGCAGCTGACGGATCGGAGTAGCTTCCCTCTGGCAGCGTGCCCACTTTCAGCTTGTGAGCAGATCGTTGATATGCTCACCGCGAAAGGGATCGCCTATTCCGACGTCCGGCATCGTGACGGTAAAGTATTTCGGATTCATTTTGCAAGCCTGGAGCAAGCGTATGATGCGTTTGCTCGACTGCGAATCTATTACATCCTCGATTACCCGAAATTGCTGGAAGGAGCCATCAGATGAGCAAGAAGGCAAGTGGGCATGGTGATAGGTGCGTGGTGACCATCCATGCACGCAAGCGGGACATCGGCAATCTGCGCCGTCGCATCGAAGCGGCGTTTCGCAGTGACTGTAGTCGAATGTCGATCCGGCCTGGCGATGGTTGGCTGCGAGTGACGTGTCAGCCTGAACATGTTGAGCCGCTGAGCGAGCTAGCCAGAGATGTCGGCGCGCAGCTCAAGGTAGTGTGACGTACTCCACGTGATGTACGGCTGCTTCAGGGATATCCCCTGGAGCAGCTTTTTCGTATACTGGTAGCATGTCTACAATCAAGATTTATTCATGGAATGTAAATGGCATTCGTGCCGTGCTCAAGAAAGACGTTTTTAAGCCCTTTATCGAGGCTCATCAACCAGATATATTATGCCTGCAAGAAACTAAGGCGCAGCAAGGACAAGCAGAAGTCGATTTGCCTGAGTATGAGGAGTTGTGGAACTCGGCAACTCGTCCAGGGTATTCGGGGACTGCAATATTTACGAAGGTCAAGCCCGTAGGGGTACTGTATGGATTCCCAGACGATATAGCCAAGAAGTACGAGCTTGAGGATTCTTATGGCGATGCATCTACTGAGGGGCGCGTACTCGCTGCTGAGTTTGAAAAGTTTTATGTGGTGACGGTCTACACGCCAAACGCCAAAGACGATTTATCACGAGTGCCATTGCGTGAGAAGCATTGGGACCCGGCCTTTCTCGAGTATTGTCAGCAGCTTGAGAAGAAGAAGCCAGTAGTCTTCTGTGGCGATCTGAATGTAGCCCACACCGAGGACGATCTGGCTCGTCCAAAGCCAAATATCGGCAAGAAAGGCTTTACCTATGAAGAGCGTGCCGGATTTGATGCTTTTGTGAAGGCGGGTTTTGTGGACACTTTGCGATTGTTTAAAGAAGGCAATGGTTTTTACACTTGGTGGTCACACTTTGGAGGTGCGCGCGCCCGCAATGTCGGTTGGCGGATTGATTATGTGCTTGTTTCGAGTAGCCTGAAAGACAAAGTAATTTCGGCTGAGATCCATCCCGACGTGATGGGTTCCGATCATTGCCCAGTTAGTATCGAGCTAGAGGCATAAAAGAAAACACCCCCGACCGAAGTCGGGGGGACTATGCTAGGCGGTCAGCCTTACGAGGTAGGAAGCGATGAACTCTCTAGCGACAGGGACGTCCTTGAGGGAGAGAATCACGTTCTTGGCGAGCTGCTCGGTGAGGGTGTCAGTCGTGTCGTAGACGATGGCATCGGGCGCGGGACGCAACTGGGCGACGGCTCGTGTGCGGTCGAGCTGATCTCGGCCGGCGACATCCTCGATTGCAATCGCATGGTCATGCTCAGCGCGTCTGCGAAGCGCTTCAGTAGGGTTGCACTTGAGGAAGATCTTACGGAGTGCTTCTGGGAAGACGTCGACACCGACGTTGCGCCCCTCGATGATCGCTGCCGGTCGATACTTTGCGAACTGGTGCTGCAGTTTGACGATCTCAGCACGAACCAGCGGCAACTTCGCGATGTGGGGTACGTAGGGACTCATGTTGCGCAACATTTGCTCATCGACTTGGCGACCACACACTGACACGACAGTGCCGTCTTTGATGTGTGGCGCGAAGTCTCGTGCCAGCTCGGCGCATGCTCTCGTGAGCTCTGGCGGCAGCCCCTCGTCGGCGCTGAGCTGTCCGGGGTCGAAAGAGACCCCATTCTCCAGGCAGCCCCAAGTGAGAGCACGGTAGAGATCGCCACTACTCAGCCATTCGATACCGAGCAGCGCACTGATCCGTTTGGAGAGGCTGGAAGTACCTGTTCCAGCACCGCCGTCGATGGTGATGACCACCTTATTCATCGGAACCTCTTTCTGTAGGTGCAATTATCCGTACGATAATATAATCAAATAGTAAAATAATCAATAGACTAGCTTTATATCTAGACAATTTTAGTCAGATCTGATAACATAATCAATCGTTATGGCTAAGAAACAAGCACGCCAACTCATAGTACTGAAGAACCCAGAAACGGGTACTTTGTATTACACGAAGAAGAATGCAACCTCGACACCGGATAAGCTAACGATGAAGAAGTACGATAAGAAAATCCGCAAAGTTGCAGAATTCGTCGAAAGCAAAGTCAAGCTCGGCTAGACTCGGCACTGTAAGCATAATCTATTTGACACTACACTGCTGCGCGGTGTAGTTTTGTCATATATGAAATACATTCAGCGACTCGGGTATGGTCTGTGCCTCGTGCTGTTGGTAACTGCATTTACTGGGTCGGTTCAGGCTCATAATGGCAGTCATCCAGAAGGTGAAGGTCATGCAGATAAATCGACTGCGGTATCTTCGACAGCAACAAACACCCCGGGGCTCGATGACAAACGTGGCCGGGCAGAGGCCTTACGAAAAATAAGTGTTATCAAAGAAGAAATTCGCGAGAAACAACAAAAGAATAAGGACCAGCAACGTATCAAGCGCTGTGAGGTCAAAGAGGCTAATGCCAAGAAGCGTTTCGAGGCAATTAAGACTAAAACCGCAAATGTAAAATCAGCTATAGATACAATTTTAGCTCGGGTAGAAAATTTTAAGGCAAAGAAGAATATCACGATTAAGAATGAAGAGGCTTTGAAGACTGACATCGTTACAAAATCTCAAGCGGTAGATGATGCGGTCGCGAGTATCAAGGCGACGGCCGCGGGCTTTTCGTGCCAGAATGATGATGCAGTAGAGCAGGTAGCCCTAATCAAGAGCCAGGTAGATGTCTACAAGGCAGCCATCAAGGTGTATCGACAATCAGTGAAGGCGTATTTCCAGGCAATTCTACAGGTCCTAGAAGGCAAAGAGACGAGCTCATCTAACGCTAGCCCATCTGTTACACTATCAGTATCGCCAAGCGTATCCCCACAAGGAGATTCACAATGAGGACTGCGCGCAGGGGCATTGGGGTAATCGAGGTCATTATTATTCTTGCCATTCTGGTCATCATAGGAGCATTAGTATTTGTTGCCTTAAAGCCGAAGCCCACTCGACAGACTTCGAGCAATACGAGTACGCAGTCAGTGCAATCAGCCAGTGATATCAAGGCGGCAGCGACCGAAATAGATCGTCAAGATATTGATGCTATCGATGCCGAGCTTGATTCGCTCACCAAAGATATTGGTAATCTCTAGCGAATCTTCATGCTCCGGGTGACGGATCATTGATCTGTGATACAATCGGTGCATGAAAAAATATATCCTTCCAGCCCTGTTTACATTGATTGTAGTCGGCATCATTGTGTTTGCGGTTCGTGCAGCGACGAATCCAGCTAATGACGCTAAGCCAGAAGATACTCAGTCGCCGAGTGTGGCATTAAGTGAGGAGGACAAGGCAGCTCTCAAAGAGGGCCAGATATACGGCTCGTCAGATAAGAAAATTGTGCTTACAGAGTTTGCCGATTTCCAGTGTCCGGCTTGTAAGTTTTACGAAAAAACCGTTGAAGAGCTTCGCAATACATACAAAGACCAGTTGACGGTAGTGTTTAAACATTACCCACTGTATCCGAGCCCGCATAAGAACGCTCAAGTAGCCGCGTACGCGTCTGAAGCTGCAGCTAAGCAAGGGAAGTTCTGGGAGATGCACGATAAGCTGTTTGAGACACAGGACGACTGGTCAGAGCTAGATGATCCAAAAGAAACATACATTACATACGCAAGTGGCATAGGCCTAAATGTCGATCAATTTAAGAGTGACTATGATAATAAGGCCGGTGAAGGTGATATTAGGCGGGATAAGGATTTCGGGACAAGACTTAAGCTTAAGGGGACACCAACCTTTTATCTCGACGGCAAGTTATTGGACTTGAAGGGTGATCCATCGGCACTCAAGAAAGCTGTCGAAGATGCAATTAAGGCGGCACAGTAGTTCGCGTGGCTGAGGTGACTTTTCGGCGACAACTTCCGGTCCAGGTGTGGGTGTGGTTAGCGCTGGCGACTGTTGGACTATATGATGCTACGTTGTTGACGGTCCAGCACTATACCAAGCTAGGCTTGCAGTGTAACTTTACTGGTGGGTGCGAACGCGTGCTGACAAGTAAGTTTGCGACCATTGGTGATATACCAATCGCTCTGGGTGGGGTTGGGTTCTATCTTCTCGTACTCTTTATGATGTTGGTAGCTGTAATGAATCAACAGCGACCAAACAGGTATTTTATGTTGGGATGGGGCGCAATTGGCTTCGTGGTATCACTCGTTTTGACTGGTATTCAAGCATTTATCATCAAAGCTTGGTGTCAGTACTGCCTACTTTCAGCCCTTACGAGCACGCTTATTTTTTTGACAGCAATATGGTATTGGCGCAGTTCAGAGGCAAAGCCGCAAGTGGCAGCGCATGATGAGTCAAAAGAAAATGAGGAGGATGAAGGGTAGTGGCCGATTTTAGTCATGTGATCGAGTTTTACGGTGAGACTTGCCCGCACTGCATCTCGATGCGTCCGGTGATTGATGATGTGAATAAGGAACTAGGTGGGGAGATCAGGCGTCTCGAGGTATGGCAGCATCCTGAGAACGAAGCACTGATGAAACAATACGCTGAGATTATCGAGGCGGCATGTGGCGGTTTTTCGGCCGTGCCGAGCTTCGTAAATACCCAGACGAAGCAGGCGCTCTGCGGCGTGCAGGATAAGGAAACGCTCATTGCTCTTGCGCAAGGCGCTGATTGCAAAGACAATGTCTGTCAGATGCACTCTAAGATGCCAGACAAACACACAGCCTAAGCATCACGATCTCGCCGTATATTATAAGCTTGAGTACATACTCCTTTGTGGTTACAATGGAAACAAACGTAAGCGTTTTCAAGCATAACTAACCAAAAGGATTTTCCTCACATGACCACTCGAGTTGCTATTAACGGCTTCGGACGTATCGGACGCAATGCATTTAAGTTGGCTTTTGCTACGCCAGGTATGCGTATTGTCGCAATCAACGATCTCACAGAGCCGCGTGTACTGGCGCATTTACTAAAGCACGACTCGAACTATGGGCTCTATCACAAGGACGTCAGCTCAGATGAGAAGCACATTATCGTCGGTGGGCATAAGATAGAAGTTTTTGCCGAAAAAGATCCGAGTGCACTGCCATGGAAGAAGCTGGATATAGATGTTGTGATCGAATCTACGGGTCGATTTGTGAAGGGGGAAGACGCGAGCTTACACCTAAAGGCTGGCGCGAAGAAAGTCGTCATTTCAGCGCCTGCCAAGGGTGATGACTCACTCGTTGCGACCCACGTGATCGGTGTGAATGAAGATACGATTGACGTGAAAAACAAGCATGTCTTTTCAAACGCCAGCTGCACGACTAACTGCATTACTCCTGTAGCGGCGGTCATCGAGCGCGAGTTTGGCATTGAGAAAGCGATGATGACCACCGTGCATAGCTATACCGCCAGTCAGGCTTTGCAAGATGCTCCAGCTAAAGATCTCCGCGAAGGTCGCAATGCTGCCGAAAACATCGTGCCAACCAGCACGGGTGCTACGATTGCTGCTGCTAAGGCGCTCCCGGCACTCGAGGGTGTCTTCCAGGGTCTTTCGATCCGTGTGCCTACCCCTGTGGTATCGCTCTCTGACTTCACGTTTCTGACCAAGAAGTCCGCAACTATCGAGGAAGTAAATGCGGCAATCAAAAAGGCCGCAAAAGAAGAGCGCTTCCGTGGGGTGCTCGGCTACACCGAAGAAGAGCTTGTGTCGAGAGACTTCGTGGGCAACCCACATAGCTCGATCGCTGACCTGAAGCTTACCAATGTCGTCGGGGGTAATATGGTGAAGGTTGTCGCTTGGTACGACAACGAGTGGGGCTACTCAAATCGACTCGTCGAGCTCGTTGGGCTTGTCGGCAAGAAGCTTAAATAGCTTATTTTGCACACGCATTACTCACACAGACCTGTATAATCCAGGTATAATAGGCATATGACGAAGCACGTTCCGTCGACCGTCTTTATTGCTGCTGACCATGGTGGCTTTGCGGCAAAGCAGAAGCTCGTGAACGCACTGGAGGGTGAGTTCACGATCGAGGATCTTGGTGCGCCAGCGCTTGATCCGGATGATGACTTTACACCGTATGCTGAGCGGGTAGGTGAGTCGGTGGTTAGTACGCCCGGCAGCATGGGCATTTTGCTTTGCCGGTCGGGCGAAGGTATGGCGATGGCGGCAAATAAGATCGACGGTGTGCGGGCAGCGCTAGCTTGGGAGAAACATGTGGCTATTGAGTCGCGAGATGATAATGACGCGAATGTCTTAGCGCTTCCGAACGACTACGTATCAGCGGAGGAGCTCGTCGAGATAGCTCGTGTCTGGCTGACGACGCCGTTCTCCGGCGCAGAGCGTCATGATCGCCGCATTCAGCAAATCGCTGATCTTGAGGAGCGTTACTAATGGCGAAGGTTGTACCGGCAATTCTGGAGTCTACTACCGCTGGGTATCGGCAAAAGCTCAATCTGGTTCGTCAGCTGACGGATCGATTTCAGCTCGACATTATCGATGGCGTGTTTGTTGACAATAAAACAATCCTACCACAAGAAATTGAGCCACCGTCTGGACTCAAACTCGATCTACACCTGATGGTCGCGCATCCAAATGAACACATCGGCTATGCGATTAAGTTGCGTCCCTATACGATTATCGTGCAGTACGAAGCTGTCGATGGTGTGGCCGAAGCAATTGAGCGGATTAGTAAGGGTGGGATTCGCGCTGGGATTGCCATCAACCCCGAGACCCCGGTATCAGCTCTCGAGCCATTTCTCGAGCAGCTCTCTCATGTCTTGGTTATGGCCTATCCAGCTGGCTTTGCAGGTCAAAAACTCCATCTGGCCGCGCTCAAAAAAGTAGCTGAGCTGCGCGCTCTCAATGCAGATCTCGAAATAGGGCTCGATGGCGGGGTAGCTGATGATACACTCAAGAAAATTGCCGCCGCGAAGTTTGACATCGTTTGCACCAACTCTTACTTATTTGGCGCTGATTCTGTACTGACTCGGTATCACGAGCTAATTGCTGCTTTGAGCTAGGAGGATTTATGCCACGCGAGGGTGAACAATTTCTTCATAGCAAAGACGACAAGCTGCATCGTAGCCTCCCGGTTGAGCTCGAGCAGATACGACGAGCTCGCGCATCGCACGATCAAGAATATGTTGTAGATACC